>CAYQLX010000056.1:0-5469 GCA_964418305.1 uncultured Coriobacteriaceae bacterium
CATCGCAACGCTGCCCAAGGCTACTGTCGAGGCCAACGGTACCCGCCTGCTCATCAAGGTCCCCGTCGCCATGGCAATCATGGCTGGCGTCTTGAAGACCGCCCAAACGCCGATCAGCGGCGTCACGGCAGGCGGCCAGGCAGTCGAGCTTCCGGCCATCAACACGCAAATTTGCACCGGCCTGCGCTTCCATGTCTCCAGTATGACAATCGGCACGGCCACCACGCCTGCCAGCACCACCGTCACGATTGATCAGTCTGCTGTTGTGCGCTCCATGAACCATGTCCTGTGGACGAGCAACGGCTCGTCCATCCTCGACGGAGTGGGTAACACGCAATCCACTCCTGCGCATCACCACAGCTTCTTTAGCTTCAAACTGAGCGACTCTGCCAGCAGCATCGTGACCAACGCCACCTCTAAAGAGGCTCTCACCGCAGGCTATGACATCACCGCCAAGGACGACACGGTCACCATCACGGCAAAGACTGCCAAGGCTGGCGAGTACCTGGGCATCTACAACTACGACGACGCCTTCCTGCAGGGTGCGGGCAAATCGTTTAGCGACCATATCACCGGCCTGACCCAGCCAGTCGTTGGCCAGTGGGCAGCAAGCGCTAAGGGCGAGAGCTACACCTATACCGGCAAGGCCATCAAGGGCGATGCGGTCGTAAGCATTTGCGCACTCAACTATGCAACCTACTCCATGACCGAGGGTACCGACTACACCATCTCGTACTCCGGCAGCACCACCAAGGCCGGCAAGGTGACAGCCACCATCACCGGCAATGGCATCTACAAAGGCAGCCAGACGATAACCTACAAGATCACCCCCACAAAGGGCAAGATCACCAGCCTCAAGGCAGGTAAGAAATCCTTCACCGCAAAGTGGAGCGACACCGGCGCCACCAAGTTCAAGGTAAGCTACAAGGTCAAGAACGCTTCCAAGTGGTCCACCAAGACCTTCACCAAGCGCTCGGCCACCGTCAAAGGCCTGAAATCTGGTAAGACCTACCAGGTCAAGGTCACCTCTGTCACCACGGCCGGCAACACCACCACAGCTGTCAAGACCGTCAAGGTCAAGTAAGATAGCTTTACCTCAAGCGGGGGTGTCTTTACAAAGGCACCCCCGCAGCATCGTTGAAGGAGAAACGTCGTGAGATCGATGAACAAAGCACGAGTTGTAGCCGCGGTTTTTGCCGCAGTGCTCTTGCCGTGCGCTTTATTCGGTTGCTTTAGCAGCGGCGCTGCCGTAAGCAGCAGCTCGCCTAAAGCCGACGTCTCTGCCTCAACGATAAGCACCTCGTCGGACATGACAGAGGATAGCCAGCTCGTCGAGCTGCGCATCCCCTTTGACAGCGAGCTTGAGCTTGCGGGCAATGCAACAGCTGATATAAACGTCGAGCTTGACGGGCAGGCGGCAGACAGCAAGACCGTGGCCACAGAGGTTGCGGTGCAAGGCAGTGATCTTGTCGTGCGCCTGAGCCCGGCGCAAGATGCAAGCGGCATATCCTCTGGCAGCTACTTTGCCCTCTATCAGGCAAAGCTCGCCGTCAAGGCAAACTCTTCTGACGGCGCGCTGTCGCATGTCACCGGCCAAGACGGCGCTGCAGCCGTCTTAGACCAAACCGTCCAGGCCACTGTCCCCAGTGGGATGGCAATAAAGCAGGTGCCGAGCAACGCAGCAAGCACCAGCGTCAAAGTGACCAAGACCGCATGCTTGCGCTGCTGCACCTGGTTTACGTTGGGGCAAGACGAGTTCTACATGCACCATCATGTCTTCTACCAGGAGACTCCCGCATCTTGCGCGCATGACCTTGCAGACCAGATAAACGCAAGCTTCCCAGACAACTACAAAGCCACGGCAAAGGGAGCTGTCGTCACAATCAAGACGCTTGACGGGTCTCAAGCCCCGGCGCTTAAGATTGTGGAAGGGATTGGCGCATGAGCCAACTAGCGATAACAGCAAGCGTGAGTGATGCTGGTTTTACCGGCCAGCTGCTGCAGGCAAACTGCACGCCTTCAAACATCGAGGTTGGCATCACCTGCGGGATGACGGGCATGTGCGGAGAAAGCCCCTGCCTGTGCGGGTCGCCCGACGTATGGGGTGATTGCGCCTGCAACGGCCTTGAAACAATCTACCCGCAGATAAGCGTCACCAGCTCCAACAGCTTGACGGCGTTTCCTGTAGAACTCTCCGACGGATGGCACTTGATCAGCTTCATCCCCGGCCAAGCCGATATAAACGTCACTGCACAGCTCAAACACTATGACGACGCAAACACGACCGTCCATGTCAGCGCAGGCGCTCCGAGCATGTGCGTCGTAGCGGGCCTGTTGTGCATCATCGTCGTCATAGCTGGCATCGTAGCAGCAGTCAGTCGCATCAAACGCAAGAGGAAAGCTGTCAGCTCGCAGGCAGGCAGCAATGAGTAGCGTCACCGGCGCTTTGCGCAAGCACAAGTACCTGTGCTTGCTTGCGTTGACGGTCATCCTCATCGCTGCAGCAGTGCTGTCGTTGAGCTTAGGGCGCTACTCCATGGACTGGGTCGCCCTTGCCTCGCAGCTCCCCTTGCTCTGGGAGCTCGGACCCGATGCCGCGCTCGAGGCATCGACGGCACTTTCCGTCTTCTTCACAATGCGCCTGCCGCGCATCCTCATCGCAGCGCTCATAGGCGCAGGGCTCGCCGGTGCGGGAGCCGCCTTCCAGGGCATCTTCAAAAACCCCATGGCAAGCCCCGACCTCTTGGGAGCGAGCGCCGGTGCAGGCTTTGGCGCAGCGGTTGCCATCCTGCTCGGCGGCGGTGCCGCTTTGCTCGAGATCTCTGCTTTTGCCTTTGGCGTCGTAGCCGTCGTCTGCGCCTATACGCTGTCGCGCGTCATAGGCCGCTCCATGAGCGGCGTGCTCACCTTGATCTTGTCGGGCATGGTTATCGCCAACCTCTTCCAAGCGTTGATAAGCGCCGCCAAGTACATGGCAGACCCTAACTCGACGCTGCCCGAGATAACCTTCTGGCTCATGGGCGGCTTAAGCCGCGCCACGCTAGACAACCTGCCCTGGCTTGTCATTGCGTTCGCAGTGGGATGCATAGGTCTCATGGCCTTGCGCTGGCGCATCAACGTTCTAGCCCTTGGAGATGAAGAGGCCATGGCGCTGGGTGTCAACGTGTCTCTTTCGCGCAGGCTTGTCATCGCATTTGCGACGCTTCTCACCAGCGCTGCAACGGCAGTGGCGGGAATGGTCGGCTGGGTGGGGTTGATCATCCCCCATTTGGCGCGAGCCATCGTAGGCAGCGACAATCGCTATGTCATACCGGCATCCATGCTCTTAGGCGGCACCTTCCTGCTTTTGGTGGACGACCTGTGCCGCAGCCTTTACACAACCGAGGTCCCGCTTTCCATCCTCACAAGCATCATCGGCGTGCCGCTGTTTATCTACCTCATCTCGCGTATGAGAGGAGGCGCGCATCATGGCCGCTAGCATCCCAAATAGCGCAGACAACCCAAACGCCACAAAGCAAGCCGCGACAAGCGCCCAAGAGCAGCACCATGTCATCACAGCGCGCAACCTGTCTTGTGGCTACGATGGCAAGCCCGTCGCAGGGCCGCTGAGCTTCACCCTTGAATCCGGCGAGGTCAAGTACCTGCTAGGTCCCAACGGAGCAGGTAAGACGACACTGTTCAAGACACTGCTCGGGTTCATCACGCCTTGCGCCGGCAGTCTGCTCTTTGACGATGAGGACATGAGCGGTTGGGACAGGCGAAAATACGGGCAGATGTTTGGCTATATCCCGCAAGAGCACGAGGCGGCGTTTCCCTTCACCGTGCTCGAGTTCGTACTCATGGGGCGCACTCCGCACCTGGGCGCCATGCAAACAGCGGGAAAAAGAGATGAAGAGGCAGCTCTTGCCGCGCTGCGTGAGCTTGGGATGGAGAGCTTCGCCAATCGCGATTACACACAGCTTTCCGGAGGCGAGCGGCAGATGGTGCTCGTCGCACGCGTCTTGGCACAGCAGCCCGCCTTCCTCGTGATGGACGAGCCAACCTCGGCCTTGGACATGGGCAACCAGGCACGTGTGTTGGATATGGCACAGCAACTCGCAGGACGCGGCTTTGGCGTGCTCATGACGACGCATGACCCCAACCAGGCACTGCTGCTCAACAATCAGGTGATTTGCCTTACGCGTGACGGCAACTGCTGCTCCGGCCGCGCTCAAGACGTACTCACGCAAGAGCGCCTTTCCACGCTTTACGGCTGCCCCGTGGTGACGGGCAGCCTCGAGGGCAACGGCCAAAGCTACCACGTGTGCATACCGGCAGTGTCAAATGGAGCTGCCAGCAGAGAGGACAAACAATGAAGACAACGATGAGCCGGCGCACCTTTGTCATGGGCGCCTGCGGCTTGCTCTGCACAGGCAGCACACTGCTTACCGGCTGCGGCACAGGAAACGGCGGTGTATCCAAAGCCGCGGGCTTCAAAACGGTCACCGACATGGGCTCTACCCAAAAGAGCGTGCCCAGCCAGATAAGTCGCGTCTTTTGCACGAACCCCATTGGGTCTGCCAACCTGTGCTGCCTCGCCCCTAAAACCATGGTCGGCTGGAACTTTAAGCCGACGGCAGCTAAGGGCTATATCGCAGACGAGTACCTGTCGCTTCCATCGCTGGGGGTTTGGATGGGCGCCGGCAACACGCCCAACCCCGAGGAAATCGCCCAGCAGGACCCCGATGTCCTGCTTTGCTTTTGGACCGCCGACGACGCGGGGCGCAGCATGGTAGAAGAGATTGAGTCGCAAACATCCATGACTACGCTGCTTATCGATTACTCCCTGCCCGCGCTGCCGGAGAGCTACCGCTTCTTGGGTAGCCTTTTGGGTTACGAGAAGCGCGCGGAGAAACTCGCGAGCTACTGCGAGGACATGCTCCGCACCATAGAGGACGTAGCCGCCAAGGTGCCGCAAGGCAAGCGCGCCTCGATTTACCTAGCACAATCCACCGGCGGGCTATCCACAGATCCTGTAGGTTCCATGCACGTGACCGATGCCTTGGAGTTGTGCGGTGTGGACAACGTCGCAGACCTTCCCGGCACGGTTGGGCAGGGCATGGGTATGCCCACCGTCAACATCGAGCAAGTCATCGAGTGGGACCCGACAGCCGTGCTCGTAAGCGAATACGTCATGGGAGACTCCCAAACCTCCGACCTCTACAGCGAGATTCTGGCAAGCGATGATTGGCGCAACGTCGGCGCCGTGCGTAAGAAGAGAGTCTATGGCATCCCGCAAGCACCGTTCTCGTGGTTTGGGCGGCCGCCTTCTACGATGCGCCTGTTGGGGTGCTTGATGCTGCAAAAGCTCCTGTATCCGCAGCTCACGCAAGACATAGACATACGCCGCGAGGCAAAGTCATTCTTCAAGCTCTTCTTTGATTGTGATGTAACACACAAGCAGCTCGACGAGCTTTTGGCCCACACCGG
>CAYQLX010000056.1:5569-11864 GCA_964418305.1 uncultured Coriobacteriaceae bacterium
AAACGCAAAGAGAGGCCGCGCCCAATTAAGGACGCGGCCTCATAGTCTCTGAGAACTACAGCGCTGACTTACGGCCCTTACTTGCCCAAGCGCTTGAGATAGTACGGGATCTGAGACTCGAAATCCGTGCCGTACCAGTTGTGCTGCGGATTGGCCACAGTCTCCTTGATGCAAGCGACGGTGTAATCCGCCGCAATAGCCAAGGACTCGTCCAGCGTCTTGCCGTTCATGAGCGCGCCCACCGCAGCAGACGAGAAGATATCGCCCGTGCCATGGAACTTGGCATCCACATAGTCGTTGAAATACGAGAAATACTCGCCCGTCTTTGCGTCGTAGCCGTAGAAGCCGCACTTACCCGGTTCAAGCATCACGCCGGTGATAACGGCCTTCTGGCAACCAAGCCCCGTGAGCTTGACCAGCATGTCTTTGACATAGGCCTCGTCGTAAGCGCCATCTTGGACAAAGGGCACCTCCAGCATGAAGGAAGCCTCGGTCATGTTAGGGACGATGACATCTGCCTTGGAGCAGACCTTCTTGCCCATGGCCACAGCAAACTCAGGCGTGAAGCCGGGATAAAGCTTGCCGTAATCGCCCATGGCAGGATCCACGAAGACGAGGTTGTCGCTCGTGCTATGAGCGTCGAAGAAATCGCTCACCAAGTCCAGCTGCTCGTAGCTGCCCAAGTAACCGGTGTAGATAGCGTCGAACCCAAGGCCGAGCTTTTGCCAATGCGCGCTGATGGGCTCAATCTGATCGGTGAGGTCGTCGAAGGTGAAGCCCTCGAAGGCCGTATGCGTCGAGAGCACAGCAGTAGGCACGATGCCGCACTCTACGCCAGCGGCGCTGATGATGGGCAGGGCGACGGTGAGCGAGCACTTGCCCACGCAGGATATGTCTTGGATGCTGACGATGCGCTTCAAAGAAAAAGTCCTTTCGTCTGAGGTTGTTGCAGATGTGGCCCTAGAGTCTACTCGCAATGCACCTGCCTGCGCTAAGTTTTGCGCAGACGGCGCAATCATTGTGCCAATGCCTGACGATGGCCAGAACCGATGGCAGACATGCGACAGAAGCGACCCCGGAACACGCGCCTTTAGCGGACGAGGTTGGTTAGGATACTGGGCTCGCGCTCGGGCAGGCCAAACTGCTCTTTGCCCAAAGCGATGGACTTCATGAGGAACGCCATGTTGCGCGCCAAGGTGCGCATCTGCTGCATGCCCTCTTCGTCCTGTGTAGCCTCGCCAACCAAGCGGCCGTGCACGCCGTTCCAGTACTGGCCGGACGCGATGGGCATGCCACTGATGGCAAAGTATTTGTTGAGCTCGTCGTACGTGGCCGTCAAGCCGCCGCGGCGTGCAACGGCAATAGCAGCGCCCACCTTCATGGTCTTGTCGAACTTAGCGCTGTAGAAGAGGCGATCAAGCAGCGACACCAAGGATCCGTTGGCGCTCGCGTAGTACACCGGCGAGCCCACAACCAAGCCGTCGGCCTCCTCGAACTTTGCCGCAAGCTCGTTAACAATGTCGTCGTCAAAAACGCAGTGGCCCAGCTTGCCGCAGGCATTGCAAGCAACGCAACCGCGCACGACATCCTGGCCAATCTGTACGCACTCGACATCGATGCCTTGCTCGGCAAAAATCTTGGCCATCTCGTCCAATGCCAAGCCAGTGTTGGAGTCCTTGCGCGGACTCCCGTTAATCATCAAAACCTTCATGTCTCTCTCCTTAAGTAGAGGGCGTGTGTAATGTTTCTCCAGCTGTCGATAATAGCGGAGCATTAAATGGACCGCTGTGAAGTTGTGGTAACATATCCGCTTGCGCGCGGCAGTAGTTCAATGGTAGAGCCCCAGCCTTCCAAGCTGGTTGTTGCGGGTTCGAGTCCCGTCTGCCGCTCCATAAAATCGCAAGCCGCCGTGTCCTTTGGATGCGGCGGTTTTACTTTTGTCCGCAGGCGCCGCCTCTCCTAGAGCAAGCGCCTTCTGCATTCGCTTTCCCACCATCCGCACTTCGTGTCACACCCCCTTGCTATGCTCGTATTCGAACAAACGTTCCATGCAAGATGCTTTGCAAGAAGGGAGGCTCACATGCCCAAGCGCGGGCCAGAGGTAAAGGCTAAGACCTATGTTGAGGTCATCGCCTTGCATAAGAAGGATGGCAGCTGCGTGCCGGTGCTCATCATCTATACCGACGGCCGCTGCTTCAAGGTCGACCAAGTGCTCGACGTGCGCCGCGCAGCGGCATATCACAGCGGTGCCGTGGGCCTGCGCTATCACATACAAATAGGCTCCAAGCGCACGTTTTTGTTTTACGAGAAGCCCCGTTGGTTCGTCGAGGCAACGGTGCGGCAATAGGCGGTGATGCGGCAGCAGGCAACCCCTGCCGCCGCAAATCGCACCGTTATGTGCAAAAGCTTAAGCCAGCTTGGCAAAGTTACGCTTGCCAGCCTGCAGCACAGCGCCTGTAAGCTCGGCTGCGGGCACGTTGTAGGTCTTGGCCGCCAGCGCCTTGCCGTTGATCTTAAAGCCGCCACCGTCAATCAGGCGACGAGCATCGCCATTGGATTTAGCCAAGCCGCAAGCCACAATCACAGCCGGCAGGTAGACGCCGCCTTTCTCTGCGTCCTCGGTAAGCTCGACGGTAAACTCCTGGATATCTTCAGGAATCTCATGCTCTTTGAAGAGCTTGTCGAAGGCCTCCTCTGCCGCTGTGGCATCGCTCGCGGAGTGGTAGATAGTAACGAGCTCGCGGCCCAGCTGGCGCTTGACCTTGTTGGGGTGCAGCTCGCCTGCGGCAAGGCCGGCCTCAATGGCGTCGACATCTGCCACGGGCATAGCCGTCGCCACGCGGAAGTACTTAACCATGAGCTCGTCGGGGATGCTCATGACCTTGCCAAACATATCGGCCGGCTTATCAGTAAGACCGATGTAGTTGCCGTAGCTCTTAGACATCTTCTTCACGCCGTCGGTGCCCTCAAGCAAGGGCAGAGTGAGGGCCACCTGTGGCTCCATACCGAGCTTTTCCATGAGTTCGCGGCCGGCCAGCAGGTTGAAGAGCTGATCGCTGCCGCCCAGCTCGACATCGGCTTTGATAACAACCGAGTCATAAGCCTGCATGATGGGGTACAAAAACTCGTGCATGGCGATGGGCAGGTGATTGGTGTAGCGATTGTTAAAGTCGTCGCGCTCAAGGATGCGCGCCACCGTAAAGTTGGAGAGCAAGCTCAAAAGCTTGGCCAGATCCAGCTCGAAGATCCACTCGCTGTTATGACGCACGGTGGTCTTCTCTGGGTCCAGAATCTTCATAGCTTGGGCCATGTAGGTCTCTGCATTGGCTGCGATTTGCTCTTTGGACAACTGCGGGCGCGTAGAGTTGCGACCGGACGGATCGCCGATTAAGGCGGTGCCGTCGCCGATGATGAGCGTCACATTGTGGCCTAGGTCCTGGAACTGGCGCAGCTTGCGCAGCGGGACGGCATGACCAATGTGCAGGTCAGGGCTGGTGGGGTCTACACCCAGCTTAATATTGAGCGCCTGACCGCGGTCGAGCTTGGTCTTAAGGCCGTCAATCGGCTTGATCTCATGCGTGCCGGACTGGATGATATGGAGCTGTTCTTGTGTGGAAAGCATCTTGGCTGTTCCTTTCGTAGTACGTAGCAAACGGTTAAGTGGGATGAGTGGCGGGGGTTACTTACGGTAACCGGGTTTTCCTCCCTTGCCGCTGCCGTTGTATTTGCTTGGGCCGCCATTGAACTTGCCACGGTTTTGCTTGCGCACAACCTGACGCTTGATCCCGGCCTCACCGCTGCGACCCTTGTTCTTGAGACCAGCCAAGCCGCCCTTCTCGCGGCGCTGAGCACGCGCTTGAATGCGAGCTTCTGCTGCCTCGTACTCCTCGCGGGCCTTCTTACCCTCTTTGATGGAGGCTTTGTTGTCTATGCGATTGCCGTCAAAGACCTTGGCGCGACGTGCCTCGCGGCGTGCGGCTTTGGCTTGCGCCTCTTTCTCTTTGACGCTCTTCTTGCCGCCCGTGCGATTGCGGAAGAGATTACCTGCAGTAGTGTTTTCCTCTTTGCGCACGTCCTTGCCTTGAATGGCGCCGCGCACGCGGTAAAACTGGCGAAGCCCTTCTTCCTCATCAAGCAAGGTGGTATCCACGGCAAAGCCGGTGACGCCCGCGCGCTTAAGATCTGTTATGGCATGCACGACATCGAGCTTGACAGCGTTGTAGAGATGCCCGCGGCCTAAGGCGTCTGTAGTGATGGGGAACATATACCCCTTGCGATCCTTGTAAAAATGCGGGGCACCCAAGCGACGCTCACACTTGGCACACTTCTGGTCGCAGGGGCCTTGCGCCATAAGGAAACAATGGTCAGAGACCATGAGCTCTTGGCGCCCGTGCACCACAAGTCCCACGGGGATGGGGCTGTCTTGCGCGAGCTGCTTAATCTGCGCCAAGGTGAGCTCGGGGCTAAGCCAGGCAAAGTCTGCCCCCAAGGCTGCCCAGACGCGCAGAGCATCTGCGTTGGTGGCATAAAGCTTGGGGCCCACGGCGCGGCCGGGTTCAAGCTCGCTTAAGGTCTGAGCCACACTGGACGTGTCATTAAAGTCGATGCGCGTGGCAAAGCGCGCCATATCGTCGGCCTTGCGCACGGCAGAGGTGTCGAGCACACCACAGGCAAGTCCGCGTTCGCGTGCCTCGTGCGCCGCAAGGTCCAGCACGGCCTCCTCGTAAACGGCGATAGCTGCCGCGCGGCACTTGTGCAGGACAGAAAAGCCCATGCCCACACCATCGTCGAGTTGTATATCCCATTGGTCGATGGTATAAGGCGTGCCGCCCAAGCGCGCAACGTGCTCCATCACATCGTCTTTGGTAATGGCAACGCTGCGTGCAGCCTCTACCACGCTGCCCTCTGCAGTGCCGTGGTTGCCAGCGGCGTCGCTTACAGTGATGCAGAGCGGCTCGCCGATGCGCGCCGTAACACTGCAGGAAAGCTTCTGGCTGTTGAGACCTGCTGCCGTGCGCTCGCGACAATCGCGCGCCAAAGCAGCGCTGCGCACGCGGAAGAGACGATCGCCGGGGCTTACGGCGCCACGGATGTAGAGCTCCACCTTGCCAGGACGCACATCGTCTGCCTGCTGCACCTCGTAGGAAGTACGGCCCTTGGAGGTCCAAACCTCCAGCAGGTCTCCGACCTCAATCTTCTCGGTCTCCTCGATGAGCACCATGCCGTTGCGGAAGCCCGACACGCGACCCACGAGCACGCCACGATTGTTGGGGCGCTTGTAGCTCATCATGTCGTTACCGCGCTCGCCGGCCAAATACGCAGCAGAGAACCCTCGGCTAAAGGCCTCGGAGAGCCCGGCTTTCTCCTCATCGGTCGCCTCAAAATCCGCACCATCGAGCCATGCGCGGTCAAGCGCTGCGCGGTAGGTGCCCACGGCCGTAGAAACGTAATCGGGCGATTTCATGCGGCCCTCGATCTTGAGGGAGGCGACGCCTGCCTCTATGAGCTGGGGCAGCATGTCGATGCCCATCAAATCCTTGGGGCTCAAGAGGTACTCACCCGGATTAGCCAGACGCTTGCCGTCCTCTCCCACCATGACGTAGGGAAGCCTGCAGGGCTGTGCGCACACGCCACGGTTAGCGCTGCGCCCGCCGATCATAGAGCTCATCAGGCACTGACCGCTTTGGCAGATGCACAGCGCGCCGTGGATGAAGACCTCCAGGTCCATCCCTAGCTCTGCGAGCTTGGCGATTTGGGCCACAGAAAGCTCGCGCGCCAAGGTCACGCGACCAAAGCCGAGCTTGCGTGCAAACTCGATGCCGGCCTTATCGCGAATGTTCATCTGTGTGGAGGTGTGCAGCTCGAGCTGCGGCAGCTCCTCGCGCAAGCGCTGCGCAAGGCCAACGTCTTGGATGATGGCAGCATCGATGCCACGCTCTGCAGCGTCTGACACGATGCGCAGGGCCTCGTCCATCTCACCGGGCATCACCAAGGTGTTAGCCGTGAGGTAGACCTTGCGGCCGCGCAGATGCGCGTCGCGGCAGGCAGCGGTTATATCATCGGCAGAGAAGTTCTCTGCGTTGTTGCGTGCGTTAAAACCATCCCCTGCGCCCAGGTACACAGCGTCTGCTCCTGCGGCAAGCGCAGCCTCAAAAGACTCGCGGTTGCCAGCTGGTGCTAAAAGCTCAGGTTTTCTCATTTTCTAAAACTCACATCCTCGCCCGCTTTGGGCGTCTGTTACGGCAGCGGGACGGGCCTTTTGACGGCAAGCCCGCTGATTCTGCTTTCAATCGCC
>CAYQLX010000057.1:0-11646 GCA_964418305.1 uncultured Coriobacteriaceae bacterium
AACAGGATGCTCGCAAAGCCTTCTGGGGACAAAACACTATAGACGCTGTGCTCTTGCATCCCCACGACGTTTGCCACGGCCAACGCCAAGGCGCCGCCGCTTCCGGCCTCGCCCAAGACCACGCTTACCACCGGCACGCCAAGGCTGCTCATAAACTGCATGCTGTTGGCGATGGCTCCCCCCACGCCGCGCTCCTCGGCCTCCTTGCCGCAATAGGCACCCTGCGTATCTATCAGGCAAATCACCGGCATGCCAAACTTCTCGGCCTGTTGCATAAGCCTCATAGCCTTGCGATAACCCTCTGGATGCGGGCAGCCAAAATTGCGGGCGATGCGTTGCTCTAAGTTAACGCCCTTTTCTTGCGCGATAACCGTCACCGCGCGCCCCTCAAACCAAGCGATGCCGCCCACGATGGCGCCGTCGTCGCCAAACTCGCGGTCTCCGTGCAGCTCAATAAAACCGGCAAAGACCTCGTCGAGATAAAAGCACGAGGTGGGACGCTGCACGTTGCGCGCAAGCTGAACGTTGTCCCATGCTGCAGATTTTGCCGATCCTACCGCGCCTGCGCCAACGGCCTTGAGACCGGGGAAATCGGCCACCCCACGTCTGCGCAGCGCCCTGGCCACGCGCTCGTTTCCAAACAGATGGCGCAGCACCCCAAAGCCACGCTTGTCTTTGGCCTTGCGCATGTGCTTGCTCGCATAGGCAGCGTCGGGCACCGCAGCGTCGCAAGCATCGCCTAGGACAGAGCCGCTCGCGCTTGCCAGATACGCTGCCCCGCCTTCTGTATTAGCCATGAGCAGGCGCACGCTTTGCGCCAAGAAGGCGCGCATGCTGCGCCGCGGCACCACAGCGTCGATTAGCCCATGCTCAAGCGCGAACTCCGCCGTCTGGAAATCATCGGGCAGGGTTTGCTTGATGGTGTCTTGAATCACGCGGCGCCCCGCAAAGCCGATGAGTGCACCGGGCTCGGCAGCGATGATATCGCCCAGCATCGCAAAGCTTGCAGTGACGCCGCCGGTTGTCGGGTCGGTGATGACGCTCACGTAGGGCAGCTTGGCCTGCGCGTGCAAACGCAGCGCCGCAGAGGTCTTGGCCATCTGCATGAGACTCACCAGGCCCTCCTGCATGCGCGCGCCGCCGCTTGCCGTAAAGATTACCAACGGCAAGCGCTCTTTGGTTGCGCGCTCGATGCAGCGGGTAATGCGCTCTCCCACCACGTAGCCCATGCTACCCATCATGAAGCTGCTCTCCATGATGCAGACCGCCACGGGCAAGCCGTACAGGCGCGCCATGCCGCTGCGCACAGCCTCGTCAACACCGCTGCGCCTGCGGTTGCGCTCCAAAGTCTGATCGTACGAGGGAAACCTCAGCGGGTCTCTCTCGTCAATGAGATCATCCCAATCAACCCAGGTCCCCATGTCGAAGGTTGCCTCTATGCGCTCTTGCGCACTCAGGCGATACAAAGAGCCGCATTCCGGGCAGCAATCCGCATCGGCTGTCAGGGCGCAAGTATCGTGGACGAGCTTGCACTTGGGGCAACTGCGCCATCGCGGCTGCCATAAGACCGCGTTTGCCGGCGCACTTACCTCGACCCAGCTTAGGCGCAGCTTATCGCTTTCAAGCGGGCGATATACGCGCCAACTGTTGGCTTTTGCCGCACGCAAAAGCCCGTCGGAAGGTTCCATGGTGCCTGCAGCAAAAAGCAAGACGTCTGCAGCACAAGTTACCGCTGCTTGAATAAGCGCATAGTCGTTGCGCCACAGCTGGGCAGATTCCTTGGCCCCCAGCGCCACAAGCTGTGCACCGTAGAGGCGCTCCGAGCCAAACGGCTTTGCGCTAAAGGCCGTGACAAAGACCTGCACTGCGCCGCTGACAAAACAGGCCTTTACCGTCTGCTTTGCCGCCGAGCCGCGCCCCACGACCAAGACGCGACGCCCGGTGCAGACTGCGGCTGCGTCTTGCACCACGACAGCGCTTTGACCGGGGTTGCTAACACCTGCAGCATCCACATCCTTGGCAGCCGCAAAGGCGTCTGACACCACGTTGCCAGCTGCAGTGCCCGTGCCCGCAGCACCTGTACAGGCTTTGCCATCCCTGCCAAACATCTAGCCCTCCTTGGCCAAGATGTACTTTTGTGTAGCGCTTGCGCACACCGCGTCGCCCTTGTATGCAATAACCTCGGCCGCACACAAACGCTTGCTAGCACGGGTGATAGTTGCCTCTAGGCGGATAGTGTCGCCGGGGGCCACCTGCGTGCGAAACTTAGCCGCATCGATCCCCACCAAGAAGCCAACGCTGCCGGCAAGGCCCGCATCAGCCAGCAAACAGCAGCTGGCAGCCTGCGCCAAAGCCTCCATGATGATCACGCCCGGCAAAACGGGGTGCCCGGGGAAATGTCCCTTGAAAAGCTCGAGGTTAGGATCAACATCTAGCTCCGCCACGATGCTTTTGCCCGGGACGCATTCGAGGATGCGGCTCACCCACACGAAAGGATCGCGATGTGGCAGCAACGCCTCCACGCCCTCGCGCCCGCAAGGAAACTCCGCTTCGACGCAACGTGTGCCATCGGTATCCGCGCCCGTGGCGGCGCTCATCACAGCTACCGACGCCTGACCTGTTTGCTCTTTCTTGCTCATAGCCGCACTCCTCCCCTACTCGCAATACACCGAGATAGCGATGGAGGCGTTGTGGCCGCCAAAGCCAAAGGAGTTGGAGAGCGCGACCTTTTGCACGACGCCTTCACGCAGCTGGTTGGAAACGTTGACAGGCGCCTCTGCATCCGGCGTCTCAAAGCCCACAACAGGCGGCACCACGCTGTTTGCAACGCTCAGCGCACAGACGATAGCCTCGGCCGCTCCGGCAGCACCTATCATATGACCCGTGCAGCCCTTGATGCTCGTCACGGGGATCTTGGCGGCATCATCACCTGCTAAGGCATGCAAAGCGGCCCACTCCATCGCGTCGTTGGCGTGCGTGGAGGTACCATGAGCGTTGACATGCCCCACGTCTGTTGCAGCAAAGCCCGCCTCGTCCAGCGCTTGGGCCATTGCACGCACGGCACCCTCCCCATGGGGCTCGGGGGCCGTCATGTGGTAGCCGTCGCCGGTAGAGCCAAAGCCCACGACCTCGGCGATGATATTGGCGCCACGCGCTTGGGCATGCTCCAAGCTCTCCAAGACCAGCGCCGCTGCGCCTTCGGCGGCAACGAAGCCGCTGCGGTTGGCATCAAAGGGTTTGGAGGCATTGGTGGGGTCTTGCTCGCGCGTAAGCGCACCCAAATTGCCAAAGCCGGCGATGGCCATGGGGCTTATGGATTCCTCCGTACCGCCGCACAGTGCCGCATCAGCCAAACCGCACTTGATGAGCCTAAAGGCCTCGCCCACGCAATGCGTGCCCGTCGCGCACGCCGTCACGATGTTGGTGCACTCGCCGCGCAGACCGTAGCGAATGGCAAGGTTGCCGGCTGCCATGTTGGAGATCATGGTGGGGATGAACAGCGGGCTAACCTTGCGCGGACCACACTCGATGAAATTGGCGACCTCGCGCTCGAAAGCCGACAAGCTACCGATGCCGCTGCCAAAAACGCATGCGATGCGCGCGGTGTCCTCTGCCTCAAAATCAAGCCCCGATTGCTTGACGGCTTCGTCGCTGGCGATGACAGCCAGCTGGACAAAGCGGCTTAGGCGGCGCGACTCCTTGCGGTCGAAGTAATCGGCGGGGTCATAGCCTGGAATCTGTCCTGCTACATGGGCATGCTGGTCGGCAAAGCTATCCGGCAGGCAGGTGATGCAGCACTTGCCGCTGCAAACGGCCTCCCACAACGCCTGCGTCCCCACGCCAGCGGGCGTGATCGCGCCTGTTCCCGTGATGACCACGCGATGCGTCTTGATGCTCTGTGCGCGCTTCGCGGCTGCCTGCTTGAGCGCAGCTGCCGTCTGCTCATCGATTGATGTCATGGTTGTGTTCCTCCTACAAGGCCATGCCGCCGTCCACGGCGACGACCTGCCCGGTGATATACGATGCCTGCTCGCTTGCCAAAAAGGCCACGACACTTGCCACGTCTTGCGGCTGGCCAAAACGCCTGGCGGCGATGAGATTCACGATCTTGTCGGTCTGCTCGGGTTTGAGCGCCTTCGTCATGGCCGTCTGGATATAGCCCGGGGCCACGGCGTTGGCGGTGACACCCTTGCGCGCCAGCTCCTTTGCGACAGCCTTTGTGAAGCCGATAATGCCCGCCTTGCTGGCCGCATAGTTGGCCTGGCCGGCGTTTCCGGCAAGCCCCACCACACTCGAAACGCTCACGATGCGGCCGTAGCGCTGCTTGACCATGTGGACGCTGGCATGGCGCGTGCAGTTGAACGCTCCCTTGAGATTGGTGTCGATGACAACATCCCAATCCTGTTCGCTCATGCGCATAAGCAATCCGTCGCGGGTGATGCCGGCGTTGTTGACGAGCACGTCGATGCGCCCAAAGCGGGCGATTACTTCGTCTATGAGACCGCCTGCAGCCTCATAGCTAGAAACATCGGCGCAAATAGCGCAATGACCTGCGGGATGGCGCTCCTCAAGCTGAGCTACCAGCTCTTGTGCCGCAGCCGCGCTATGCGCGCCGGAGTGATTGACAACTACAGCAAACCCCTGCACAGCCAGCTCTGTCGCACATGCAGCGCCGATACCGCGGCTTGCGCCCGTGACAAGCGCCACGCGATTGAGAGTGCCGTCTGCTTGGGATACAAGGCCCGTCTGGGCTGTCGATGTCGTCAGCTTCGTCTGGGCCATACTGCGAGCTTGGGCCGCCTGCGCCCCTTGTACGGCTTGGTCCATCTGAGCCGCTGCTTCCGCCGTTGCGTTAGCGACTAATGCATCTGGTGAACTATTCATCGCCTGCCTCCTTCTCTGCAGCGTCCTGTGGCTCGACAGCGCCGACATACTCGTCAAAATCCGCAACCGTACCCAGGCTCACGCGCTTAGTGCTGCGGTCTTGGCGTTTGACCAGACCGCACAAAACGCCGCCAAAGCCAAGCTCTACAAACTCGCTCACACCTTGTTGCAGCAAGGCGTTGATGCTTTGCTCGAACATGACCGGGCTTTTGACCTGCAACCCCAAACGACGCGCCGCATCGGCTACCTCAAAGGGCCTAGCGTCTGTGTTGCAAAGCAGCATGCAGCGCGGGACGGCAAAGGTCAGCCCTGCGGCTGCAGCTTGCGTACGCGCAGCGGCCGCCTCCATGAGCGGGCTGTGAAAGGCGCCTGCCACGTTGAGACGCGCCGCTCTCTTGCCAGGTTTGACTCCCCATGCCTTCTGCGCGCGCTCGACGGCTTCTGTGTCTCCGCTAATGACCACCTGACCTGCGGCGTTGTAGTTGGCTGGCACGAGCACCTGACCCGATGCGCACTCATCGCACAGCTCGCGCGCCTCGCCGTGGCTTGCCTTGAGCAAGGCACACATGGCGCCGCGACGCTCTTGGCACGCCTGCGCCGTACCGCCAGCACGCTCTTTGAGCAGGACGAAGGTATCCTCTACGCTCAACATGCCGCTTAGCGCCAAAGCGCTGATCTGACCCAGAGAAAAACCCACCATCGCATCCGGCTTGTACCCACGCTCCAAAAGCTCGCGGCCTATGCCTATAGTGAGCGCCGCAGTGAACACCTGGGTGTTGAAGGGATCGTCGACCTCCTCTTGCGTGCCGCTCAAAGCCAACGCTGCCACATCGACGCCCGTCACGCGGCAAGCGGCGGCAAAGGTATCTGCCAGCAACGAAAAGCGACCATCCAAGATGAAATCGGCACCCATGCGCGGCACTTGGGTCCCCTGGCCGGGGCACAGCCAAACTGCCATATCTACTTGGTCTCCTTCCATGCGCGGTTGGCATTAGCGCAAGCCATGTCTTGCAGGCTGCACCCACCCCAAGAAAGCGCCTCGTCCATGAGGCTTGCAATGATCTGCTGACAGGTCTGGATGTCTTGCACCAGACAGGCGCTCTGCCCTGCCATGAGCGAGCCGTTTTCTATATCGCCTTCCACAGCACGGCGCAGGCTTCCGGCCAAGCTCATCTCTGCGTCCTCCTCACCACGTGCCGCTGCCGCCTCGGCCGCTTTGGCAGCGCGGGCAAAGGGATTCTTGAGACCGCGCACGGGATGTCCGCTCATACGACCGGTAACGATGGTGTCGCTGTCCTTGGCCGCAACGACCTTGTCCTTGTAGCTTTTGTGCACGGTGCACTCGGCGCTGGCAAGAAAACGCGTGCCCAGCTGGACACCCTCTGCGCCCAAGGCAAAGGCGGCCGCCACACCGCGACCATTGGCGATGCCACCAGCAGCAATCACGGGGATGCTTACCACCTCTGCCACGGCAGGCACCAAGACCATAGTGGTGAGCTCGCCGATATGGCCGCCTGCCTCGCAACCCTCTGCGATAATCGCATCGGCACCGCAGCGCTCCATGCGACGCGCCAACGCCGCGCTTGCCACCACAGGCACAACCTTGACGCCGGCCTCCTTCCACATACCCATATACTGGCTGGGGCTACCTGCGCCTGTTGTAACGACGTCAACGCCCAGCTCAGCCACGGCTTGCGCCACTTCCTGAGCATGCGGGCTCATGAGCATGATATTCACGCCAAAGGGCTTGGCGGTAAGCGTGCGTGCCAGCTCGACTTGCTCGCGCACCCAGACGCCGTTGGCATTGCCCGCGGCGATGATACCCAAGCCGCCAGCATTGCTCACAGCAGCGGCGAGCTGGGCGTTTGCCACCCATGCCATGCCGCCTTGGATGACAGGTTGCTCTATGCCCAAAAGCTCGGTGACTCTCGTTTGCATGTATCCTCCCTTGGAATCTAAACTCTGCCGCCCTTGGCAACAGGCAGCTGGCAACAGGTAGCTGTGCGCTTACAGGCTCTCTACCAACGCAGCCAACTCGCCCACGGTGGCGATGTTCTCAAGGCCCGTGAGCTCCTTGCCAGCTAGGTCCTCAAGCTCGCAGGTGAGCTCGGTCATGTCCAAAGAGTCGATCTCTAGGCTCGCAAACGTGGTATCGGCGTTGATGGTGGCAGGGTCGATGCCCAGGTTGCTATTGAGGATGTCTTTGATGGTTTCCATTGCATTCATGAGAGTGTCCTTTCCTAGGGCTAGCCCTCTTTTGGGCCAGCCAATCAAAATTTCCCTATGCTTTTTGCGTGGTGCGCTGCGCGTCGTGCGTCAAAGAGCCGAGCCGCAAGATGTCAAGCGGCTTTTAATCCACTTTACTGTGCTCCTTGCCGGCCTCGTATTCCTGGTCAAAGAACTGCTTAATGTTTGCCACCACCCGCACAAAGGCGCGCGATTCCTCGTGGGTGAGGCCTGCAAGCGCGCTGTCGATCATCTTCTTGTGGAACATGTCATGCGTTCTCAAAGCCTTGCGACCGCTGCTCTCAAGGCTCACGAGCATCTGCCTGCGGTCTTGCTCACCGCGCTGGCGCACAACATAACCTTTGCGCTCCAGCTTGTTGACGGCAGCCGTGACCGTGGCCAAAGTGACGCCCAGCTGACTTGCCACATCCTTCATCGGCTTTTTGTCGTACATGCCGATGGCCTCCAAGGTGTGGATCTCTGCTATAGAGAGGTCATGGGTCAGGCGGTTTTTGAGCGAGCGTTCCTCGATGCGCGTGATGGAATTGAATGTGCTGGTCAATAGCTCATTGACGAGTTGCTTTTCCTCTTTGGTAAACTCCTCGTCCTTCCGGTTTGCTCCATCGCTTGCTTGCGTATTGCCTTGCGTTGCTTTTGCCGCTGACATCTGGGTCCTCTCAGGTGACGTTTTATCAAGCAACCACTTTACTACGCACTGACGCAAGCCACACCCAAAGCACCCGGCCCCAAATGCGAGCCGATCGTCGCACCGCACAGACAAGTGCCGCAGTCGATGTAATCGATGCCGGCCTCGTCCACGGCGGCTTTAAGCTTTACGGCCTCTGCAAGGTTGTTGGCATGCCCAAAACGGATGCGCAACCTGCCCTTCTTCTCTTGCTCGGCCGCAAGAGCCGCCACGATGCTCTTTCTGACTCCGTTCATGCCGCGTGCCTTGTCAAAGCGCTTGATGCGACCAAACTCATCAAAGGTAAAGATAGGTTTGATGTTGAG
Source organism: uncultured Coriobacteriaceae bacterium (assembly GCA_964418305.1). Lineage (GTDB taxonomy): Bacteria > Actinomycetota > Coriobacteriia > Coriobacteriales > QAMH01 > W2P13-069. Next base: position 8,122 of record CAYQLX010000057.1, read on the forward strand.
CTTGGTGGCGGCATCTGCGTCTCCTTGCGCCAAGCGGCCTCCTTTGAGGAGGTTTTCAAGCGTGTCGCAGGCAATCAAGAACTTGGTGCAGCCGATAAACTCACGTGCGATGCTCGCCGTTTGCTCAAGACTCATGCCCACATCTCGGCACTCGACTGCCTTTTGGATCACCAAAAACGACTGCATGGTCGCCCCCATGGTGTCGATAACCTCGATAGGCGCATCCACATCCTTGGCGGCTAAACGTGCACTACCCACGGTGCCCGACAAGGTCTCGGCGATGTTAAGCACGAGCACGCCATCATAGCCCTGGGCAATCTTTTGCTTGTAAAGCTCCATGAAGTCGTACGGTTTGGGACAAGCCGTCTTAGGAAGGCTTGACGCGGCAGCCATACGCTCATAGAACTCAGGCGATGATATCTCCACCTGGTCCAGATACGAATCGCTGTCGATATCGATGGTGAGCGCGATCATGGTTACGTCCATGTCCTCAAGCTCCTGCGAGCTCATATCGCAGGTGGAATCTACGACGATTGCAAAACCCATATGCGTCCTTTCTGCATGACACGGGGCCAATAAGAACGATTCCAGCTTGCGGCTAAGTATTTAGTTTGTCAAACTAATTAGATTGAAAGCGACTACTTTGCGCATAATTTGCGCAAGAAAAAGGCGCCGAGCATATGCCCGACGCCTCGATTCGCGGTTGTGCGCAGCACTCCTTACGCGGCCTTACCCTTCTTGACAGACTTTGCGATCTTGACGGTGATGACCTTGGTCGCTTTTTTGACCTTGGCAGATCCAGGCGTGCTCATCGTAAGCGTCTTCTTGTAGTTGCCGGCCTTCTTAAGCTGCTTGGCCGCAGCAGTCACAGCGCTCTTGAGCTTCTTGTAATCGGCCTTGGTCATCCACTTCTTGCTCTTAGCGACCTTGCTACCACTGCTCGTTACAACGACGTTCTTAAGAGTCTTCTTGCCCTTCGTGACAGCAGCATCGAGCTTCTTGAGTTGAGCCACGCTCGCAAAGTCATCCAGCTCGGCGATAGCCTTGATGGACGCGTTGTCCACAGCCACGTTGGCGCCCATCTGGTTTTTGACCTCCCAGGCAACGGCCGACCAATCGGCCCACTGGACCTTATCGCCGGATGCGCTGTGCATGACCTTTCCGACCATGCTCTCACCCACGTTAACGACGCCGTTGAAATAGACCTTAGCGCGGTTGTCCTTTGCGTCCTCGACCGCCTTGTCAATTTGCGACTTGACTTCCTCGCTGTTCATAAGCACTTCCAAGGCAGCGTTGGCTGCTTCCTGCACAGACATGCTGCCGCGCTCTGCGGTGCCCTCCGCAGACTCGTAATAACTGATCAAATACTCCAGATACGACGCACGGTACGCCCTCTCCACCGTCTTCCTGTAAGCCTCGCCGTACGCGTCGAGCTCATCGGTGGTGAGCTGCGGCGTGGTGTTAACAGCCGTGCCTTGGTAGTAAGTGCCGTCGTTTGCATCCTGCTGCGAGGTCACCACTGCGTAGCGTTGGCCCTTGCGCATGGCGATCCACTTGCTCTTCTTGAGGTGGAAGGAGTGGTAGCCGCCGTACTTGAAGGTCGTGTTGCCCTCGTAGACAAGCGTGCTGTGCTTGCTATCGGTGGGCGATTTTGCCTTTTCATCCATCAGATAGACTTGGAACTTCACCTTAGTGTCGGTCTTATAGGTAGCCACGGCCATCGTGCGCAGGTCCATGTCTGCGTCGGCCTCAAAGATATTGGCGGCGTAGATTGGACTGTCCTGGCTACCGTTTACCACGGCACCGTCTGACACCAAATAGTCGTACTGATCGACCACAAACGCGGTGTTGTCGTTGTAGCTCTCGATATCAAAGTCATATGACTCCGGCATGCGGATAGATTTATCGTAGTAGGAAATCCAGAAGTAGCCAGTGTGTTTGCCGTTTTCATCTTCGATACCCCAGCTGCTGGGGAAGTTCTTACTGTCAAAGCAGTCTCCAGACTCGGACCCCCAGCTGTTCTTGACAAGCCAAGCACCATTGCCCTCGGGCGTGTGGGCAGCAGCGCCCTCTGCGGAATTCTCAAAGCCCTTGGCAAAGTTGGAAGCGTCGTAGTTGTCGTCCCAGCCCACAATCGTCACTGCATGGTTGGCGGCGGCGTCTTTGTAGGTGTAGTGAGCCCACTCGGTGCTGATGTACTTAGTAGGGTTACCGCTGTCACCAGGCATGGAGTTATCCGCACAAAAACCTATTGACACAGCGCGGCTAAAGTCGCTGCTGTCGTTTTTATCCTTGTAAATCTCATCCTTGATGATGTTGACGGCGTCCCAGTTGACGCTTTCAAAGTTGCCGTTTTTATCCAAGTTGCATGTGCTGGGCAGCTCATTGCCGTTCTCAAGGTTGAATATGGTGCTGTTCCACCAAGAGTCATCCTTGTAGTTCTTTTGTTGCGACTCTATGGTCCAATCGGTATAGAGCGTATTGCCATCTGCATCCTGAATGTTGCCCGCGTAGCACTTCTTCTGGTAATTGACGACGCTTTTGTCTTTGTCCAGCGCATCAATCTGCGACTGGGAGCGGCACTCCAGCGTAGTCTTGGTGGTCGTAGTACCAGAACCTTCAGAGCTGTCAGACTTTCTGGTCACGAGCACCAAGTAGAGAGGGTTATCTGCATGCTTCTTGCCGTTGTTGTAGAGGCCCGTGTTGCGGTAGGTGGCTGCTTTCTCCGATATAGGCCCTATGCCGGACGCGAAAATGTTAGACCCAAAAGTGAGGATGCCGCCGGTGTTGAGCCCGAGGTTGGGGTCTGCAGAGTCATTGTTGTAACCCTCGCCGCCTTGGGCGTCACCTACGTATTTGGCGGGCGCTCCGCCACGCTTGTAGACCGAGCTTACCAACTGTAGCTCGGACAGATCGATCTTGCTCTTTGCGTAAGTCGTGCCTGCCTTGGACAAAACCGATGTCTCGCATGCGGCGATGGTAGCAAAACCCCAGCAAGTACCCCAGGGGTTCTGGAACTTGACGGGCGTAACAACGCTGTCTTTTGTGTTGCCGTCACCGTTTGGGTCACGCAGATCGTAGCTCGAAGGCAGCGAAGACTCAGTCGAGGCGGAGGCATAAAAGTCGCTCGTAGTGTAGGCTTGATAGCCAGACTCCGAGGCCTCCTTAGCGGCGTCGTCCCAGCCTTCCAAGGCGAGCGACTGCGCACCATAGGCTGCCGCGGGCAGGATGCCCGTAAAGGACGCAGCCATAACGATGGACAGACCCGTCTTAAAGCAGCGTAGCGGCAAACGGCGTGCAAACGCACCTTGGCGCGGCTTGACGCCGGACGTAAATCGTTTCATTGAAATCCCTTCCTCCCAGATAAAGATGCCGAATAACAGCGTTGAGGCGTCAAGGTCCTAAAGCTTGCGCTCGACGCAGCGTTTTTGAGAAATACCAACAGATGATTATAAGGGATGTCTTGCGTGCTTGACGGCGCTCGCTTCAAAGTCCTGTGCGCCTAACGGCGCGCCCTAATCCGTC
>CAYQLX010000058.1:0-9612 GCA_964418305.1 uncultured Coriobacteriaceae bacterium
TGCGATGGCGCTGCCGTTGAGCAAGACGGCGTCTTTTGTGTTGATGCTTGTCACTGCAGCACTGGCATCGGAGACGGTGACGGCAGCGCCGTAATCGACGTCGATGATGAAGCTCATACCTTCGTTGCTGGTGTCACCGTTAGGCGGCGTGCCGTACTGGGCCTCGCGGAATGCGTAGACCTGGTAAGAGCTTGCCGCAGCTGCGGCAGAGCTGTCGGCGGCAAATGCCGCGGCGGGAACGAGGGCAACGGCCAAAGCCGCCGCGCTCAAAACCGCCATGAAACGCTTAATCATACGAACTCCTCTCAGTTATGGCGGCCCCCATGAGCCGCCGCTTAACCTATGCAAACAACTGGGCAGGCTAGCTCACGCTTACGCGCCTGCCGCAGTTAGAAGCCGAAAACCATTTCTTGCATTTGGCCAAGTAGGCCTTCTTGGCAGCAGCGCTGCCGGATACTTTGATTTTGACGACCTTGACTTTTGAGCTTTTAAGCGAACCTTTTACGCTGCTTTTGGACAGGTTTTTTGATGTCACAACGAGCTTTTGAGCTTTGGATCCTTTGAGGGCTTTTGCGGATATGCCTATCACCTTTACTTGCGTACCCGATACGGTGATTGTTGATGGGATGGTGATTGTAGAGGCTTTCTTGCCCTTGGAGGCAAGCCCTGTGATTGTTGCCGTTTTTGCCGATGCATCTACCAGGTAGCGTATCCCGCCAACGGTCACGGTTTTGGGCATTTGCGGCTCATCGTCTGCGGCGGCGTCATAGCCATCGCCTGCAGGACGCTCGGTGCCGCCAAGGGCAAAGTGCCCCAGCGCTACGCCGCGCCAGGCACCCTTGCCGTAGACGGCGGCGGTCGCTATGCCTGCGTAGCTGTTGTTGAAGTACTCGACGTCGTAGTCGACACCCTCTTGCAGTGTCTTGCCATTACAGGTAACGCTTACCGCTGGGCGCTGTTCGGTTCCATCGGCTTGCAGTGTGCCAGCATCAATGACAAGTTGAGCAGCGGAGATATCGATCTTTGATGCCATCGTGGGGCTTGCGTAGTAGGTGCGCGCCGCCTGCGATGGCACCTGCCCCGAGTAGCTATTGCCTTGCTCGTCGTACCATAGCCCGTCGGCGTCTTGCACCATGTCAGACGTCTGTGACGGGAAGGTGAAATCTGCGTAGGTGGTGTAGCTGCCGTTCATCGTGATGCGTTGTAGCTTGCGTGCCCAGCCTTCGCGCTCGCTTAAGCTGTAGCCAAAGAAGCTGTACTCGCCCGAGGATCCCGTTTGCTCCTGGGAAAAGATGCTCTTGGAGCTAAAGCTCGACAAATCGAGGTCTGTGAGCTGGTAGCAGCCAAAGAACATGAGGTGCATAGACTCTACGCTGCTGGTATCCACGCCGGTGAGGTTTATGGCTACTAGATTGTCTGCATCGCTAAACATGACGGCCATGTTGGTCACCTTGGAGGTGTCCCAATGCGACATATCCAGGTAGGTGAGGTTCTTGCATGCCAAAAACATTGCGTACATGGTCGTTACGTTGGAGGTGTCCCACGCGGTGACGTCAAGGTAGCCCAGGTTGGTGCAGCCGTCGAACATACTCTCCATGTTGGTTACCTTGGACGTATCAAAACTTGTCACGTCTACGCTGTTGAGGCGCACGCAGGTTTTGAACATTGCGCTCATGTCGGTGACCTGGGACGTGTCGAGCTTGGCTAAATCAAAGCTCACTGCGTTTCTAAAGCCCGTAAACCAGTAGGCGGTGCTCTTGGGGCGCACTGTGTCCTCAAAGCTTACAGTTCCAATCGTGCGCGCGACCTTTGCCCACGGCGTGGTGTTCAAGCTGTAGGACTCGTTCTCAAAGCCTGTAAAGACCTGCTGGCCGCTTGAGCATGCAGGCACGTCCCCTCTTTTGAAGGTGAGGGAGTGCTGGCTTGCGTCGTAGAGGGCGTAGGCTTCTCCTTGCAGCTGCTGGGAACTATCTGCTAAGGCTGGCATGGCGGCAGCACAGCTTAGCGCGAGCATCACTAGAAACGCAGCGACTGTCTTGATGAGGTGTGTCTTGATCGTCACGATGCGCCTCCCTTTGGCGTTAGCCGGCTTGTTTGACGAGCCACTTAGGGGCTTGGCTTGCGGGTAAGAAGAAGTAGCTGTAGGACTGGGAGCTCTTTACGTATGCGCAGACGAGGTAGCCGCCTTGGTCCATGTAATAGTTGGCGCGCATCTTGGCGGCCAGCTTCTTGATCTTGCTCGCATTCTTGACTGTCAGGCGGCTGCCGTACTCAGGTGCCACGATAAAGTCATCCGCGCTGGTAGAGCGGTATGCCGCAAAGAACTGGCTGGTAGGAGCGATGTTGTTGATTGACTTGCGTGCATAGGGGTCGTAGCGCACAACCGTGACCTCGCCTATGTCGCTCGCGCTGGCCTCAAGTGACGCTAGCAGTCCCTTGTCCTTAAGCCAAGCAAGCGTCTTGGGGTAGCTCGAGTCAAGGTAGACGATGGCGTTGCCCAGCTGGTAGGCAAAGGACTCTGCCTCGCCTTGCCCCGATTGGGTGAACATGAGGACCCCTTGGCATGTCTCATCAGGGTAGTAACGCTGCTGTGCCGTTTGTTCTTGCATGTCTGCGGCAAGTGCCGCGAGAAGTTCCTTGCGTGCGGCGGGGGTGACGCTTAGCTGCAGGGGGCAGGAGAGGTTTTTATCGGCAATTAAGATGGAACCGGATGCGTATGCCTGGGCTGTGAGCGAATCTTGCACATCTTGCGCTGTTTGCTCGTCAAGTGACGAGGTGTCCCCGCTTGCAAGCGCAGCGCGCGCTGCACCAAGTTCCTCGCTGTCTTCCAGTTGCAACAGGTTTGCGAGCTGCTCCAAGGAGGCTTGGCTGTAGTAGCGCGTGAGCGTAGATCCATCTGCCATGTTGTAGGAGATCTCTATGTCGTAGGAGACTATCGTCTGTGAGAAATCAGAGACGTTTGTTGCGAGGTTTTTGGAGCCGCTTGCCACGAGACCTTGATGGACGCTCGTTACAAGCTCTATGCTCGCGGCATCGCTGCAGCAGATTGTTCCCGATAGATACGAGCTGTTAGAGCTGGACGATGCGCTTTTAACTTTGCCACTAAAGGCAGACGGGGCGCCTGTGTAGGAGACGGATACGCTTTCTACCTGGCTTGCGCTGGGCACCTTGGCCGACCAGCCAAAGGCGCCTGTCCATAGGATAGCCGCGCATACCAGCATGGCAACGGCCCCGCCTGTTGCAATGAGCAAACGGCAGCGTGCGCCCATCGCCCCTTTGAGTGGCCCGCGCAGTAATAGCGCTGCAAGGATGCCAAAGCAGGCGAGTCCTGCGACAACGCCCCATGCCAAGCTCAGGTTGGCCAGCGCGTAAAACACGGCGGAGAAGATAGCTAACCCGCTTATCAGCGTAAAGACGGCCGTCATCGCAGGGCAAAGACCCGCGATACCGGCTTTCTCGCCGGGGCGACGAACGAAGAGCAGTGTATCGGCCAGAAGAAGGGCTATGAAGAAGAGTGCCCATGCGCCCAGCAGACCCCAGTTGCAGGAAGCGGGGGCGTAGGCGTCCGGCGGCATGACTAAGAAGCTCTGGTGGCTGGATGCGGCCGAGGCAAAAAACAACAGCGGGTTGCAGGTAGCGCTTGATGCCAACAGCGACGGTGCCACCTGTGTTTGTGTGCCTATGAGGCACATGCCCGCAGCGTTGCCTACCAGCAGTTGCGACATAAGCACGTTAACGCCCAAGCAGACGATGCTCACGGCGGCAAGGAGGCTTGCGCCAAAGAGCAGCGCCTCTGTCTGCGTGCCGGCAAGCAGTATGGCGGCGAGCATGATGGCATAACCCGTTGCGGCGCAAACAAACAGTCCTGCAAAGACGTAGATTATCTGGGTGGCCTCGCCTTCCCATGTGCCGAGCGCGATTACGTTGACAGCTGCCGATGCGCCGACGGCTATGGCCAAGACGGCGAGCATCCCCACCATGCTAACCAAAACGCGCGTGGTGCTTATGCGAGCTCTGGACAGCGGTAGCGACAAGTAGGCCGTGGCTTGGACTTTGATCATGGTGAATCTAAACGCCGCAAAGGCAACTGCCGCGCCAAAAACGACGGCTCCTATGGTCACCGGGTACGTCATGGCGTCTGCCCAGAGGCGGAACTTGAGCTGGTCGTGCGTGTAGTCGATGTTGAAGACCGATATGTCGGGGATTGCTGCCGTCGATACCGCGCATGTGATGATGAAGAACGCCAAAAAGACGCCTAAGGGGGCCGCGATGCTGCGAGCGGCCACAGCTGCATCGTGGCGTGCGAGCCTAGCGGCAGAAGATTTCTTGGAGCTCATCGTCTCCTACCTCCTCTCCCTCCAAGAAGAGCCTGTTGAGCTCTCCTGGGGCAAAGTCATCTACCGGACGGTCAAAGACCAAGTGGCGGTCGCGAATCATGCCGATGCGGTCGGATACGTCTTGAAGCTCTTCCATGTTATGGCTGGACAAGATAACGGCAGCGTCGTTGCTTTGCGCATAGGCGCGCAAGAGGCGTTTGAGCGTGCTGCGCTTGGAGACGTCGAGCCCGTCAAACGACTCGTCTAACAGCAGGTAGCGCGCGCCGCTGGACAAGCCAAGCATCAGGCTCACTTGGCGCTGCATGCCCTTTGAGAAGCCAGCAATTTTTTGGTCGCGCTCGAGCCCAAACAGCTCGAGCAGCTTGGCAAAGACCTTGTCTGACCACTGCGGGTAGTAACCGCTAAAGAACCTGCGCATGCTTGCCGGGGTGGCTTGCGGGAGAAAGTACGGCTCGTCGGCCACGATAAAGGGCGCGTGCTGAGGCTCGAGGTTACGATGCGCCTCCTTGCCGTCGAAGCTCACCTTACCGGTGTCTGGCAGGTAGATGCCGGCTATGATCTTGAGCAGTGTAGTCTTGCCCGCGCCGTTGAACCCGACGAGCCCGTAGACCTGGCCGTTGAAGGCCGTGAGGCTCACGTCCTCTATAGCGCTAGCGCGCCCGAAGCTCTTAGAAACGCCGCATACCTCTATCATTTGCTGCCTCCTAGAGCCTTCCTTGTCGCTTGAGCTTTATGGCTGCAGCAGCCAAGGCCGCTAAGACAATCACGGTGGCAACCAAGACGGGGGCGGGAACCTCGTCTGTATTGCTTGCGCTTTGCGAGCCTGTTAGGTCGAGTGAGGCAAGCGTGCTGTTTGCTGCGAGTGCCAAGCCGTCGGTGAATCCGACGCTCAGCCCTGCGCTTGAGCCGTCTGCGCTGGTGGCGCTTGATGCATCGGCGCTGTTCGCGCCAGAGCTTGCGTTTTTACCTGCGCTTTGCTGTGTAGCTGCTGCGTTTGTACTGGAGACGCGGCTCACGGCAACGCCTGACGCGCTATGCTGTGCGGCTTTCATCCCGGAGTTGGTGTTCTTGATGGTGGCAGCACCGCCCTTGTGGTTCTTTCCGCCGCTCGAGCCCGAGCCGCCGCTATTGCTGTTGCCGTCGGGCTTGACGGTGCCAGAGCCGGAGTCGTCGCTTGGGGTTGCATGCCCCGATACCGTTACGGTGATGTATGCCGTTGCGTCTGTGTGTTTGGACAGCTGGCCGGTGAGCGTGAGCGTGGCCGTGCCCTGAGAGATTCCCTTCACCTTGAGCACGCCGTTGCTGTAGCTGCCTGTGGCGACGTTGGCAGCGCTCGAAGTGACCGATACCGACGTCTTATAGGTCTCGTAGGTGTTTCCAGCGCAGGTACACCAGCCGTCTGCGTTGAGGCAGCCGTCACCGCAGGTTTGGGGGCATTCTTCCATGCCGCAGCCGGGGAGTTGCTTTTCGCTCTCTGGTGTGACCTTGCAGCTTACGTTTGCGGTGCCGTTTGCCGCGACCTGCACGCTGGAGGAGGAAAGCGAGATGCTCACGGGCGTGCGCTCGTAGTAGGCAAAGGCGGCCTGCGGGAGCAAGGCGCATGCTGTTGCAAGAGCAAGTACCACGGCAACGACACGTGCGGCGTTCTTACCCTTGAGGTTTATGCTCGGCAATGCCCGCAAAATTTGCTCCTCTGTCGATTAATCGACCTGTTGTCTAGTTCTGTTTAAGGATAATGTTTAAGCGGGGATTGTGCTTTGGTTTTCCATTAGTTATTGAGAAAAACAGCAATAACAAAAACGCCCGCCGGATATGACCTGGCGGGCGTTGTGGGATTTACTCGACGCATCTTTTCTTCCTGACGACAATCACAGCTGCTATGCCGCCGCCGATTACGAAGAGTAGAACCAGCCAAAGAAGGATGTTGCTATCGTTATCGGTCTCAGGAGCGGCCTCTACGGTGTCTTCCGCGACATTGCTTTCTTCGGAGTTGCTTTCCGCGGAGCTGCTTTTCTCGGAGTCGTTTTTCTCGATGCCGCTTTCTTCGGACTCGATTTCCTTGGAGCTCCTTTTCTCGGAGTCGTTTTCTTCGGCACTGCTTTCTTCGAACCCGATTTCCTTGGAGCTGCTTTCCTCGATGTCGTCGCGCTTTGCATTGATAGAGCTTTCATGCGAAGCCCCGGAGTCGATGTTGATTTCTTTCTCCTCGCTTTTTGTCGCGTTTTTTTCGTCCTTCTTGACAGGCGTAGGGGCGAGCTTTGCGATTACGGTGTCTTTCAATGCGATGACCGTTGTGCCGCCTTCATCGCTGAAGTACCTATGACAGCCGTCGCAATACCAATATTCGATATTGCCTTCCTTAGCTGTGGTTGCTTCGTTTCTGCCAGAGTGCTTTAGGTTGGTATGGTTTTGAGGGTTCTTTGTCCCATACTCGCTGCCGCAGATTGAGCAGATTTCACCGCTTATGCAGTTGGCCTCGCCACCGGTGTGGCTTGAGAGTTTTGCTGAGCACACATCGCAAAGATGGTCGTTGTCATTGTCCGCGCAGGTGCTAAGAACCTTGCCGCAAGTATCGCATTTGTGGTCTTTTACGGCGATATCTACGTGCTTTGCTTTGGAACCTTCGATGATAGCGCCGCATCCGGCTGCCGTGCAGACGTGCCAGTGACAGTCCTCGTCACTCAGCCACTCAGTGCCCTCGCTGTGTCCAAGGCTGCTCCCGTACTCAAAGGTCTTGGTCCCTGCCGCTTTGCAGGTGCAGGAGTAATAGTAGGTAGCTGCCTTTGTACAGGTTGCGTCGGTGGCTTTGTAAAGCGCGCTGGTGTTCTTCTGCGTGAATTCATGCGTATGCGTAAGCTGAGTCTCAATCACATAATTGCATTGGCTGCATTTGATTGGGTATGCCTCGGTTGCATGCCCCTCATGATCGGGAGCGTGCTCTGCGAACTCCAGCTTTATGGTGCAGCCGGGTGTCGTGCAGGCATACCAATGACCTGATGTATCGGAGGTATATTCCGTTGCCCTGCTGTGCTCGGCAAAATTGCCGTACTCTGCGTGGCAATCATCGCAGACCGCTTTCTTTAGGCATGTTGTCGCTCCGCCAGAGCATTCTTTGGTCTCAACGGCATTGCATCCGCTTACAGCGCACTTGCGGGTATGTGTTCCGTCGCCGTTTGATTCCCAATCGTTCCATGTATGAGATTCGCTTGTTGCTACTGTTTTGCTGCAGACAGAGCAACTAGTCGTTCTTGTGCAGCCGTTGATTGTGATATCGGTTTTGGCGTGTTTGCACGCGTAGCTGCAAGTAGTGCACGTTCCGTCATTCCAGTTGTGCTCTGCGCTTTGCTCTATTACGGTACCGCAGCAACTCCACTTCTTCTCGTGGGTTGTCTCGTTGGTCACCCATTCTTCTGTGCCTGTGTGCTCAAGCTTGACTGTTTTAGTTACCGACAGCTCAAACCCATCCGTGCACTTTGCAGTTACGGTGATCTTGAAATCCGGTGCCGCGGCATCATAGCAGTCGGATGTGAGCGTTGTCGTGTAATTGGTGGATGTCGCTGGCTTTTCAATAGTCAACTCACTGCTCTTGTTACCGGATTTGTACGATGCGGTGAGCGTCAATGTATCGTCTGATACGGCAACAGTGGCGGTGTAGCTGTTTGCTTTGCAGACCTTGTCTTCGCCCGTAATAGTGACTGTAGGTATCGCCTTTTTTTCGGACGCATATTCACAGCCGCTCCTTTTGCATTTTTGCCAGTATTGGCCGTTTTCACTCTTCCATTGGAGGTCGTGTCCGAGCTTTGCAATCGTGCCGCCGCAAAGGGAGCAGGTTGCGTTATCTGTGCAGGAAGAGGTTTTGGTGCTGCCTGTGTGGTCACATTCTATGTATTTGCCATAAAGCGTGATATCGGCTGTGACGTGGGTGTTGAAGTTATACGGTGCTGTGCAGTTGGCATCTGTGTACCAGGCATAGATATATCCCACATTGGCTTTGAGCGTGCTGGGGCTGACGGCTTTCCCGCCTCTTGTCACTACCTGCTTGTCACATTCTGCTTTGTTGAGTATGAAGGTGACGGTCAGGGCGTCTTCTATTTCGGCATCGGTCGAGGCAGTGCATGTCCATATGACGTTACCGTTGGCATCATAGATTTTAGTGACCCTACTGCCTTCTACGGTAATCTTGTAGCCATCTGCGTCTTTCTTGGTCCCGCTTTCCACAAAGGCTCCGAGGGAAGAAACGACCGCATAGTTTTTGGAAGCGCTGCTTGAGTCATCTGCAACTTGCTTGGCGGTCAGGGGCGCGCCAGAAAGTTCTGCGACCTTTTCATCTGCTAAGGTGCATCGGTATAAGACAAATTTCTGAGTGCTGTTGCCTTTTACCTTTCGTCCGTTTACATAATAACAGTTGTTGTATAACCCGTTAATTCCCTTGCCCTTGTTGTTGCCGGAGGCCGTGAATTTGAATGAGTAGCTGACTCCGTCAATCTTAAGAGACTGCGTTCCTGTGACCATTGCGCCAGAGCTGGAAGCGGGTTCCCCAAAGTAGTACACGCCCGATTTTGAGTCGTTTTTCAAGGCATCATAATTTGCCCCGCCGGGTGTGGTGTAGCTGTCTATAACGGCATCCCCGTTAAGATAAGTGCTTGAGGTAATCGTGCCGTTCTCGTCAAACTCAAGGTAATAAAGTCCCGCTAGAACCGCGCCTTCTTCATCGAACAGATACGATTCATTGCCGATATTTGCAATCTTGTTCGTGTAAACGGGGGTTCCGCTCTCGTCAAGGTAATACTTTTTGCCGTTATCGATAGACCAGCCTTCTTTAGTGTCTGGCTCCTCTGCGGATTCATCTACCCAATCGGTTAGCTGATGGCCGTCGGCAGCAAAGGCATAGTTCGTGCCGTCTATAGTTTTGACTGTGTAACCTGTCGCCGCATCATCATCTTTCATCTTTTGTTTCTTGCTGGTTGAGTCAAAGTAGAACCGATAGTCACAAAAGCCGATACTGGCGTCATATACCCTGATTAGCTGCCAGCTGCTTGTCACAACCTCGCCGTCGTCAGCCTCTCCGGCATAGTAATCGCAGGTCTTCCAATCCTCGCTGTGCTCATCCTTGGAACCCATAGAGTACCTGCTGTTGGACTCGCTGATCCAACCGAACAATCTGCGGCCCTTTTCGTCAAAGATGTAAGCTGCTCCGTTGATTGTCTTTTTGCCGGATACGTAGGCCTTGCCACTTGACTTGAGGTAATACCACACGGTATCCCCAAAGCCTTCG
>CAYQLX010000058.1:9712-11595 GCA_964418305.1 uncultured Coriobacteriaceae bacterium
AAAAACGCCCGCCGAATATGACTTGGCGAGCGTTGTGGGATTTGATGGTCGGGGTGACAGGACTTGAACCTGCGACATCCTGCTCCCAAAGCAGGCGCGCTACCAACTGCGCCACACCCCGATGAATTCGCGCCGAATCACTATACCCGATTATCCAGCGCCCGTCAGGGCTTTGCGGCGAATCGCGCTTACGTCTTGCTTGCGTGTGGGTGCAGCGAGCGTTGGCTGCGCGACGCGAGCCCATGCGCCGCTGCGGATATGGGCGTCTTGCGGCTTTGGGTCTGTAGTATCCTCATGCAAAGACAAACTCGCCTTAAAGGAGGCCGTATGCAGCTCGCATCCACTACAGCCGGCGTGCCCGTAATCACCGTTACCGGCTGGTCCAACTCCGGTAAGACCACGTTCTTCACGCGCGTGGTAGAGATTCTTACCGCCTCCGGCTGCAATGTGGGCGTAATCAAGCACCACGGCCACAAGGCAGATACGGTGGATCAAAAGGGCAAGGATTCCTGGAAGTACGCCCAAGCAGGCGCCAATCCTGTGGTGCTCTCAAGCGCGTTGCAGTACGCGATATTCCGCTCCACCCCGCAAGGCGAGGCTAGCCGCGACGAGCTCATCGCGCGTATAGGCGACGAGGTCGACTTTGTCATCGTCGAGGGCTTTCGCGCCGAGGCAGAAGGCGCAGTGGAGTTAAGCCGTATGGCCACAGGCAAAGGGCCCAAGCTCGCCCCAGAGGAGCGCATCGCGCTCGTTACCGACGATCCGCAACTTGCCGCCCAGGTCAAAGCCGAGGGCAAGCCTGTTTTTGGGCTTGACGATTACGAGCAGGTGGCGCGCTACTTCTGTCAGCTGGCAGGCATCGACAATCCCGTCTTAGGCGCTTAAGCGCTATTATCTTCGGGTTATCTACGAGGGAGGCAGACCGCTTTGAAGGACCATCTGGGCAGAGAGATTGACTACCTGCGTATCAGCGTTACCGACCGCTGCAACCTGCGCTGCATATATTGCATGCCGCCTGAAGGCGTGCCCTGGAAGTCGCACGACTGCATGCTGCGCGTAGAAGAGATTGCCATGGTCGCGCGCGTCGCGGCGCGAGAGGGCATCAAGAAGGTGCGCCTCACCGGCGGTGAGCCGCTGGTCAAGAAGGGCATCGTGAGCCTGATTACAGACATCAAGGCCGCCGGCATAGACGACATAAGCCTCACCACCAATGGTCTGCTCTTGCCGCGCATGGCCCAAGACCTCAAAGACGCAGGTCTCACGCGCGTCAACATCAGCTTGGACACTCTGGATGCAGATGTCTACCACCGCGTCACGCGCCTGGGCAAGATAGAGGACGTCTTTGCTGCCATAGACACGGCGCTTGCGGTGGGCTTTGACCCCGTCAAGATTAACGCTGTGGCTGTGAAAAGCCTTAATCAGGATTTCTTGGAGTTTGCCAAGATGTCTATCGACCGCCCGCTGCATGTGCGCTTTATCGAGTACATGCCTGTGGGGGAGGACACAGGCATAGACGGCGCTGGCTGGACGCGCGACGACGTGATCGACAGTGCTCAGCTGCGTGACATCATCAACGAGCGCGCGGCCAAAGAGGGTCTACCTGCTTTGGAAAAGGTCGCCAAAGAAGACGCCCCCGGCGGCGGTGGCCCGGCCAAGTACTGGCGCTTCCCTGGCGCCAAGGGCACGGTGGGCTTTATCACAGCGATGAGCAACCATTTTTGCAGCGAGTGCAATCGCCTGCGCCTCACGGCCGACGGCAAAATCCGCCCGTGTCTCTTTAGCGACGAGGAGATTGACGTTAAAGCCGCATGCCGCAGCAGCAACCCCGAGCAAGCCATACGCGAGGCGCTTTATGCGGCGCTGCGCGTCAAGCCCGACGAGCA
>CAYQLX010000059.1:0-11514 GCA_964418305.1 uncultured Coriobacteriaceae bacterium
TGGGCTCCATGTCCATGCAAACCAAGAACGGGGCGTTGGTCCACTTCTTGACGTAGAGATCGTCGTAGAGCTTCTTCTCTATGATGACGTTGGTCCAAGCCAAGGCCAAAGCGCCGTCGGTGCCGGGGCGCAGGTTCTGCCAGTAATCGGCTTCCTTGCCGAGGTTGGCCATACGGGGGTCGACGGAGATGTGCACGTCTGCACGGGTGGCCACGTCGACGGTGGTGCGGCAGGAGTCGTCGTAGTTGGACAGCTCGCTGGCGCCGGCCCACTGCACAAAAACCTTGGGCCTAGTGATGGTCTCCATCCAGCTCATTGCAAACTGCGAGACCATGGTGGTAGCAAAGTGGCGCGGTCCCTTGCAGATCTGCCAGGCTTCGATGTTATTGCAGGTTTCCAGCAGGTTTTTGAGGATGGACTCGGAATGCATGCACCAGATACGGGACGTGCCCACCTGGCATGCGATAGCCTCGCCGCCGTACTTCTTCTTGACCGCCATGAGGCCGTCGCAGGTTTCCTTGATAGCCTCGTCCCAAGAGATGCGTACCCAACCGGGGTCTTCGCCCTTGGGATTGGTTCGTTTCATGGGGTAGTGCAGTCGGTCGGGATGATAAGCGGCTTGAACGGAAGACTGGCTCTTAGAGCAGCAGTTGCCCATGGATTGCCAGGCTCCCTCATCGGCTTCGATGCGGATGGCACGACCGTTTTGCACGATTACCTTGACGCCGCATTCCATCTTGCCGCAACCACGGCAGCAAGACTTAACTTCGACGGTGTCCTGTCCGGAAATCTCCGGATAGGTCTTCTCTGCCAAGGCCGATCCAGTGTTGCCCGAAAACGCCGCCGCGGCGGCACCAGCGATGGCTGCTGCTTTTACGAACGTGCGTCTGGACATGTTCAGCTTTACGCCCATTTCTCCTCCTTTTCCTCTCTCGATCTTTCAATTGGTCTTTTTTGTGCAAACGCAAACGGCCCTGAGTGCCGTCGCACCCAAGGAGCGGAGTGCGTTTGCGCGTGCATTGAGAGAATGGGTTTCAGGGCCGCGCGCAGCATCACCACGAAACTTCAGTTGTGGGGTTTCACGGCTCATGATTTAGTCGGATTTTTCGCATCATGCGTTTTCGTGATACGCATGACATGGGGTTCTACCTGCGGTTTTATTCTTTGTTGAGAATAAATCGAGATTAAATCGACGGTGCAGGGTAAGCGTTTTGCGCAGAACAATATAATGATTCACGAGGCAAAGCAGGTTGTGCCTCTCGAGAGCAATGACGTCCTTTCAAGGCCGTTTCATATTGAGGAAGAGGGTCAGCTATGGAAGGACTGATTCCCACCAGTAGGGGATACCAGGAAACCTTTAACAATGTCTCCATCCAGCGATTGCTGGCATACGCGTTCGAACGCATTTGGGTGCTTATCATCTTCTACAGCATCATGTTCTATACAGGCTCAAGCGATGTGAATGTGATCTTGGAGCTGCTTTACACCAACCTGAGCATGAGCATCGCCGTTATGGGCTTGGCTTTTCTGTTGGTTGGAGTGACGCTCAACTTGCTGCGAAAGGCTGGTTTTTGCGCATCGCAGAGCACGTCGTTTATGATCGGCGCGGCCGTAGCTATGTCTGCGGGTGCGGTGCTGCTTATCGTGAGTGGCCTCGATAGCGTCACTGGTGCCATGGTCCTTATGGTGAGTGCTGCGTTGACAGGTATAGGCAGTGCATGCCTCATGCATTGCTTCTTCGAGAGCTTCTCTAGCGTTGGCTCGCGCACTACGGTGCTCGAGATGTCTGTAGGCACGGGCATCGCTCTTTTAGCATCATTCATGCTAGTCACGCTGCCGCCCATCGTGGCCGATGTCGTCATTGTCATCTGCCCACTGTGTGCGGCGGTGCTGCTGCATTTTTGCAAGAGACGTCCCAACAAGCCAATGCACGAGAGCAGGTTGCAAAAGGCTCCGTTCTCGCATCGCACTAAGCTCTTCTTTGGCAAGGCTCTGGCGGGGGCGCTCATCTTGGGGTTCATCGAGGGCTTCTACGACGGTTTCTTTGGGTACTCGCCAGCGGCGGCCACGCTCACCTACGACGGCACGCTTTTCATCGCCGGATTTATCGCCGTCTTCATTCTGGCCATCATCGCCGCAGCGGCCCCGCGTGACATACTCTTTCACATCTACAAGATTTCACTGGCGCTCTTTGCCGTGGCCAGCATTCTTTCTGTGGCCATGGGCGATGATGGCCTGTACTCCGCTTCGCTCTTTTTTGCTGGCTACACTTGTTTTGTGGTGCTGCTCACGGCCGTATGCGTGGAGACGAGTGAGAACTACTCTATTAACCCGCCGCTGCTGTTTGGCGTGACGTTTTTCATCTTGTACCTGGGTGAGGAACTTGGGGCAAACTGCAACGCGTGGCTGCTTCCGGCAACGCAGGGCACGTACTCGGTCGCAACGTGCTGCATCATCTGTCTGTTTTTGCTGTTTGTGACGAGCGTCTATCTCTTTACCGAGGCAGACCTGGTGACCATCGGTATCGGCGAGCTGAGGCCCACTATCTCGCACGCAGGCGATACGGCCGGCGAGGGTGCCGCTGCCTTTGACGGTGATGCTAACGGTAGCAGCGCAGGTGCAGCCGAGGACACCACCGTAGAAGACGGCGAGTCCAAGACCATGAGCCTACAGGAGGCAGCTGACGCAATTGCCCGCGACTATGCCCTTTCTGCTCGTGAGAGCGAGGTGCTCCCGCTGCTTTTGGCCGGCCGCACCACCGGGCGTATCCAGGACGCGCTGTTTATAAGCGCCGGCACTGTGAGCACACATATCAGGCACATCTATCAAAAGACGGGCGTCAACCGCAAACAGCAGCTCATCGATTTAGGCGAGCAGTACATCAACGGAAACCCGCCCGATCCTCAAGAGCAGTTTGGGAGCGAATAGCCTCATGGACACCGCTCGTTTGCAGGAATTTACCGTGGTTGTCGATGCTGGCAGCCTGACCAAGGCCGCCCGGCAACTCCACTGCACGCAGTCCACGCTGAGCAAGCACATGGCCTCGCTCGAGCACGAGCTGGGCTGTGTGCTGCTCGAGCGCAACGGTAACGGCGTGCGACCCACGCAGGCCGGCGTCACGCTCTACGGGCATGCCGCACGCATCTTGCAAAGCGTGCGAGCCATATACGAAGCTGTCGATAAGAGCGATGCAGGGCCTTGCGCGGCGGCGCAAGAGGGTAACGCCACGCAAGCTGGCATGAGTAGTGCCTCGCGCGGTGCTGTCGTGCAGCGTTACGCGCTTACTCAGCAGGAAATGGAGTGCCTAGCTTGTTACTTGGATGGACAGAGCTTGGAAGAGCTCGCAGCGCATTTGCAGCTCACGCGCGACGAGGCCGCGCAGGTGTTGGGCGGCGTCTATCGCAAGACCAAAGCGCGCGGCAAGGAGCGTCTTGCTCGCTTGGTTCAGCTGCTGTAGGGGCGCTATTCCAATACGGAATATCAACTGGCCTTGAGCGTGAAAGCGTCCCATACTTAGGCCATAAAGCATACCGAAGCTGGGGAGCTTGGACAGAGGGCTTCATCCACACACGACTAGGATGGAGAACTCAATGGATGCTTTGACATGCACCACGGGCGAAGAGCTCTCTCATGCTCTTGCCACGATTGAGCAGGGCGCCGTTGCCCTGCGCGTGCCGCCGTGCCGCGGCGCGGAACAAGCCATATTGAGCAAGTTGGACAGCGTTTGCGCCGCAGGCAAAAGTGCTCTATTGCTATGCGTGGATGAGACTTCCGCGTACAACTATCGCGCAGAGCTTGCCGCACAAAATGTAGAGAGTGTCTTTACGGCCCAAAGCATCGTCACCGTGCAGGATATGGCGCTCAAGATTTTGCGCGACGCCGCTGTACAAAAAGCATGCGGGCGCAACTGCAGGCTCATCGACGGTAATGAGAACGACGTGCTGCTAGAAGACGTGAAGGTCACCGGCATCAAGCCCAAGCGCCTGCGCGAGATGCTCAAGTTTTTCTACAACAGTATCGCCAACTGCGCCGATGAGGAGCCCGGCTGGCTCATCTCTGGTGAAGAACAGAAGGTCTACAGCGTGCTCATGGAAAACCTCGAGCAGCGCAAATCTGTACTCAGCTATGAGCTGAGCTCCATGGCCTACAAGGGCGCAATGGGCAGCGATCAGGGGATTGAGCGCTTTGGCGCAAACGTTGTGGTGGCAGAGGGCTTTGACCTCATGAGCAAGTCAAGCCAACGTTTGGCACGCGCCCTGGCTGGCGAGCTTTTCATTGCCACGGGCAGTGGCTACAACGTAGCAAGCGCCAGTGAGCCATATCCCAACACCCAGGGCTTTGCCGAGCTTTACGAGGATGACGGCACGCAGGTGCTGGAGCTTGCGGCTCCGGCAATTCGTTTGAGCGCGAGCGTGCGCGCTGGCAAGACTCCAGGCGAGGAGTTTTGCATCATCGCGCAGAGCGTTAAGGAGTTGCTGGCAGATGGCGCTCAACCTGCCGATATCCTAATCGGCACGCCCAATCGCGTGTGGAGCGGCAAGATCTTACAGGCGCTCGAGGCGGCCGGCATCGCGGTCACGCACGACAATGGCAGCGGCAAGCTCAAAGGCGACCCACGTTTGTTGGAAGATGCTGGTGCTATTGCCGCAAGGGCGTTCTTCCGTCTGCAATTGGATGCAGATGACGTTACGGCTCTGCGCACGTGGATTGGCATCGGCGACTGGCTGCTTTGCTCCGAGCCGTTCCTCGAGATGCTCGCACATGCCAAGATCAACGATATGAGCGTGCTCGATGCCATCCGCGACCTTCACAGCAACCCCAGCAAGGCTGCCGATATGGTGCTTTTCCACAAGGTTGAGGCTCGTTTGAAGATGCTCGACGAGCTCAACGACGCTTTTGCTAGTGGCAGCAAGGAGAAAATTACAGCCGCGTTCAAGAAGCATGACTTGCAACCCAATGCCGCGGCAGTTGACCTGCTGGACAGCGCTGACGAGGTGCTTGGTGCCCAAGAGCTTAAGGGCGTGGCGCTCGCAGGCGTGGGTGATGTGCCCGATCTGCCGCACGGAGCTTCAACCAACCACGATGTCGCTGCCGCTGCCGCACCCGGTAATGCCGTTGTCATCGCCCCGTACAAGCGCTGCGTGGGCCGCAAGGCTAAGCACCTGCTGCTTACCGGCATGGTCGATGGCTTTTTGCCCAGCCTGCGTGCCGTAGACGACCGCTACACCATCGACGAGCGCGCCAAGGCCCGTAAGGAGGAGACCGAGTTCTTCAGCTTCCTCAAGGCCATCCCCACCAAGAGTCTCGAGCTGAGCCTGTTTGAGCAGGACCTGCTTGAGAACGCCGGCAAGCTCAAGATGAGCACCACGCGTGTGTTCATGAAAGACGGCGCGCGCCGCGCTCGCATAGCGCCGTCGATTTTCATCGATGAAATCACCCTACCCGCCAAAGAGCAGGCGTAGCCCAACGGCCGCGCGAGAGAGAAGGAGTAACAAATGAGCGACCTGGAAGTCTTCGAGATAGACGACGAGTTTGATCCGCTGGCCGACGACAGTCTGGAGGACATGGAGGAGGAGCAGGATCCTAACGACGAATACAGCGTGCCGAAGATCCCCGACGCAGACCGCAGTGTAATCCCCGAGCCCATCATCCTTACCTCGGCAGAGAAGATTGAGAAGCTGCTCAAGGGCATTCCCGGGCAGCAGTTTCGCATCTTGGCTTGTGTGCAGGCATGCGCGCAAGAGCCCGTTGAGCTGGCGCAGATTATCGACGAGGTAGACGCTAGCTACCCGCTCATGGGCAGCGTCTACTCCACCGGCCGCTTGGTGCAGCTGTTGGAGGAGGCCGGTGCTATCGACCGCATCGAGCCTGATGATGAGCCTCAAGAAGAAGAGGGCGAGGCAGAGGCAGCGCCTGCTGATGAGGCCGCCGATGAAGGCGCGTCCGATGAGGCGGATGCCGATGGCGCAGCTGTTGAGAATTCAGCTGACGATGATGCAGCCGACGATGAGTCCGTTCGTCCGCTCGATTACCTCGTTGTGGACCCAGGGCAGGAATACGTAGAGGTGGAGCTTGCACGCCCCTGCACCTTTATGGCGACACAAGCCGGCCTCGAAGCTGTGGAGGCTCGTACCGGTATGGAGCACATGCAGGAGCTGCTCGACGCCGAGCCTCAATACATCCCCGTGTACAAGCGCGTGTTAACTATGTGTTCCGCGCCAGAGGGCCGCTTGGTGCAAGAGATTAACGCGGTCATCGATCCAGACCCCATCTGCAAGGAGCCACGCCGCTTTAGCACGTACTTCCTTCGCAAGCTCGAGATGATTGGTGCTGTGCGCTTCGTGGATACTTGGCAGACCACTTCTTACGGTAGCAAGGCCCTTGAGCTGGGCTTGCTGGCAGACGCGAGCGAGGCCGGCGACATCGCGGCCGCGGCCCCGGCTAAAGAAAAGCAGCTGGCCAAAGAGGCCAAGTTCGAGGCCGAGAAAGTCGAGCGTGAGCGCTATGCGGCCGAGCTCGAGGCCAAGAAGGCTGAGGAGGCCGCCCGCGCAGCAGAGGCCGGCGAACCGCTGCCCGAGCCAAAGCGTCCCAACGGATCTGGCGGCCCGTGCTTTGCCTTTCCCTACACGCCACCTGAAGACGAGCCCGAAGCGGCAGAGGAAGTTGCCGCAGCAGGGGAACCTGTGGCTATCGAAGTGCCCGAGCTCGAACCTGCGTCTGAGACCGAAGCCCAACTCCAACCAGAACCCGCAACCAGCCCCGACCTCGCATTGCAGATGTAAGGAGCCATCATGACCACGCAAAACACCACCAACAAGGACCTCACCGCCATACTCGCCAGCCGCGCGAACACATACGACTTGCTCAGCCGCTTGTTCCGCGTGGAGGTCGATCGTGAACTACTCGACAACCTCATGGCTATGAAGTTCCCCGCTAGGAACAGCAACGACGATATGGCCGAGGGCTACAGGCTCATCCGCGAGTACCTGGGTACAGCCGATGCCAACACCCTCACTGATCTTGCCATTGACTACGTGCGCACCTTCATTGGCAGTGGCAACGACGGTTTTAGCGCCGCTTATCCGTACGAGAGCGTCTACACCAGCCCCAAGCGCCTGCTCATGCAGGAGGCGCGCGACGAGGTTCTGGTGCTTTATCACACGGCTGGGCTCGACAAGCAGGACAGCTGGAAGGAGGGTGAGGACCACATCGCCTTGGAGCTTGAATTCTTGAGCATCCTTACCAAGCGTGCCATAAGCGCGCTCGACGACGGCGATGAGGAGCGTTGTGCCTACTTGCTGCTGCAGCAGAGGAACTTCATCGAAGACCACATCCAGCCGTGGTTCCCCATGATGGCGGCCGACATGTACAAGTTCGCACGCACGGGCCTATATCAGGGGCTGGGGCATCTCACCGCTGGGATGATCGAGGAGGACCTCGCCTTCTTGAACGAAGTCGTGGAAGACGACGGCGAGCAGCCTGCAGACAGCAAGGTCGTCAAGATGGAGGTGGACATATCTCCTCTCAAGGACGACACGCCCACCAAGCAGGACGTGACCGATGCCGTGGCCGCAGCCGAGGCTGAGCAAGACGCCAAAGAGCAAGAAGCGGTTACGGCATAGAGATGGAGCGGAGGGTGAATATGACTTTCAAGGAAACGAGCGAGGCGCAACAAGAGACGGACGCTCAGACGGAGCCAGACGTCGCAGAAGAGAGCGCGAGCAAGACCGCTATAGACCAAGCGCCCGGCGGCCTTAATGTTACGCGCCGCACCTTTGCCATAGGTGCCGTAGGCACCTGCGCCCTGGTGGGTTTGGGCGCTGTGAAGCTGACGCCCAAACAAGAGCTGCTGCGGCCGCCAGGTGGTCAAGACGAGACGGCGCTCATCGCCGGCTGCATCCGCTGCGGGAAATGCCGAGAGGTGTGTCCGCAAAACGCCATCGGCGTGGCTCACATAGAAGATGGCGTCATTAACGCGCGCACGCCCAGCATGGATTTCAAGAGTGGCTATTGTAACTTCTGCCAAGACCGCGAAGGTGGGCCGTTGTGCGCACAGGTGTGTCCTACCGGTGCTATCGAGAAGCTTCAAGATACTAGCAGCGTGATTATCGGCAAGGCCGAACTCAACCGCGATTGGTGTTTGGCTGCTCGCGGCATGGGTTGTCATGAGTGCGTGGACCACTGCCCCTATAACGCCATGGTCATCGGCGAAGACGCTGTGCCCGTGGTGCAGTTCGATTTGTGCAACGGCTGCGGCGCCTGCGAGCGCTACTGCATAAGCATGAGCTCGGGCGCGCTCATCGATGGCGCGAGCGATCGCGCCATCCTCGTCAAGCCAGTAAGCATCGCTAAGCGACCGGAGGAACAAGGCCGCTCTATCCGCGATTCCGTGACCTACACCTCGTAAAGGAGCATTGCAATGAAGAACCTAAAGAGCTACCCCTTGCGCGTTGTCGCAATGCTCATAGTGCTCGTGATAGTCGCTGTGGGCTACTTCACCACAGCGGGCATAGGAAACACCTGCGGCTTTGGCTGGGGAGATATAACGCTGTTGTGTCCGTTGGGAGCGCTTATGGCCATGCTCGCGCAAAAGACGGCGATTCCGGCCGCTATTATCAGCGTGGTGGGCGTTTTTGTGATCTGCCTGCTTTTGGGCAAGGTGTTCTGTGCCTGGATCTGCCCGGCACATTTTTTATCGCCCAAGAAGAAGAGCCGTCATGGGCGCAAACGTCCGTGCACCAAGGCGGCGTGCAACACCTGCGCCGCTGCATGCGGGCAGAGCAAGGGCGTGCATTTGGACAGCCGCCACATCATCTTGGCTGTGGCGCTCATCACGTCGCTTATCTTTGGCTACCCAGTGTTTTGTCTGGCTTGTCCCGTTGGGTTGACCTTTGCCACGGTGCTGTTAGTGATGCAGCTTTTTGCCTTTGGCAAGACCACCTGGACCATCATCGTGTTTCCTGTGATTGTGTTTGTGGAGCTGTTCCTGTTGCCGCGCTGGTGTCATAACCTGTGCCCACTGGGCGCGCTCATGAGCCTGTTTAGCATTCCCAATAGGACCTTCCGCCCCGTTATCGACACCTCCAGCTGCATGCAGACCAGCCAGGGCATCAACTGCAACTTGTGCTTTGAGGCCTGCCCCGAAGGTATCAACCTGCACGACACGGCGCTGGGTCGCACTACCATTAACGACTGCAGCAAGTGCCGTGCGTGCGCCGACGTTTGCCCGCGCCATGCCATCAGCTTCCCGCTGCTGCCAGGCAAGGGTGCAGCGCAGGCGAGCAATGGCACCGCCGCAGATGCCAGTGTCTCAGCGGCGAGCGAGCCGCAGGAATAGGAGGCAGTCATGGCGCTCAACACCAGCATGAACGCGCTGCTGCACGGTATGGATGCGCAGCGCATCGCCATCGAGCCGCAACGCTGCATCTCTGTGCGCAATCGTAACGCCGCTTGCCAACGCTGTGTGGATGCATGTGCGGCGGGTGCGTTGTTCCGCGATGGGGATGACCTGTGCGTGGATGCAAGCAAGTGCATCGGGTGCGGGACTTGCGCCAGCGCTTGTCCCACGGCAGCCATCACGCTTGCCAACCCCAGCGCGGCACAGGTGGCCGCCGCCGCCAAGGAGTCGCTTGTTGCATTTGACGGCCAAACCGTGTTCTGCTGCGAGACGGCCGCGGCAGAAGCGGGGTATAGCGCCGCGGCGCTGCTAAGCGCGCACGTGTGCGTGCTGCCGTGTTTGGGCCACATAGACGAGGGTCTACTGGCAGAGCAAGCCGCGCGCAAGGCGCATCGCGTGAGCGTCGTTCATGGCGATTGTTCTGCGTGCGAGCACGTGAAGGGTGGAACCCAGTGCCAGGAGGTCTGCGAGGGGACGCAACGTCTGCTGCAGGCGTTTCATAACGATTGTATTATCGACTTTACCGCAAAATGGCCGCAGTCAGTGAAGGATGCAGTTGCGGCTGACGGGGATGCCGCTGGCAGAGGCGATGATGGCGCGGAGCAAACGCTCTTTAGTCAATCGCAACACGCGGGTGAGCAGGCCGCGCCGCTACTTGACGACGCAAATAGCCTACAGGGACTCTACGTCAAAGTGGGCGACAACGGCACGCTCTCGCATCACATCCCGCTCAAGCGCACACGCCTGTTTAATTGTCTCAAGCGTTTGGGCGCGCCCGATGACGTCGAGGTGGAGACGCGTCTTGTGGGCCGCGTGGAGATCGACACGAATGTCTGCATGTCATGCCGTATGTGCGCCGTGTTCTGCCCGACGGGAGCGCTGCTGCAAAAGGGGAGTCCCACCAAAGATGATGAGCCCTTTGGGCTGTTGCATCGCCCGTCTTTGTGCATGCAATGCCGCAGCTGCGAGCAGGTGTGTTCCAAAGATGCCATCACTGTCACGCCCAAGCTGCCGCTTAGGCAGTTCTTGGGCAAAGAGGAGCTCTTTATCGAGCTGCCGCAGCCAACATGGATCGCGAACACGCCTGAGTCCATGTACGATAGGTTTGCCGATATGATTGGCCGCGATATTAATACCGGGCATTTCTAGAAAGCGCAGGGAATAGCGCCGTGATCACCTACACGTTGCCGGATTTTACGCAGGGGTTGGGGCTCAACCTGTTCTTCTGCCGCCTGCTCAAGGCGCGGCCGGATTTTTGCCGCCCCGGTGTTGAGGTGGGCAGCATCTACGGTTGCTTTCCCAGTTGCGTGCTCAACGGCGGGCGCGCGCTCGTCAAAGAGCGCTACACGCCTGCGCAGATAGAGCAGACGTATAGCATCTTGGATGAATACGGGCTTACGGCGCGGCTCACACTCACCAACATGCTCGCCACCCAAGAGGATCTAGCTGATCCGTATCTAGAGCAGATCTTGAGTTTGGGTGCACAACACGGCGCTGAGGCGATTGTTTACAGTGACCTTGTGCGCGATTACGTGCGCAGCAACTACGGCATGAAGACGGTACTTTCTACCACACGCGGTGTCACTAACGTAGCCGAGTTTAACCGGGAGTGCCGCAACAACGACTATGTGGTGCTCGATTACTCCGTGCATAAGGACTCAGCATTTTTGGGTGCCATAGGGCAGCCAAGCAAGGCCGAGGTCATGGTCAACGAGTTTTGCGTCAAGGGATGCCCGCATCGCATGGCGCACTATCGCCACAACAGCAAAGACCAGCTGGGCAATGCCGTCACCGCGTTCAACTGCCCGCATAACAAGGCGGATTTCTTCGCCCATAAGCCAGGACATCCTGTCATCTTCACAGCAGAAGAAGCCCAAGAGTTGGCCGAGCAATACGGTATCCGGTATTTCAAGATTGTCGGCCGCGGCGTGCCGTTCCAAACCGTGCTTGAGGCGCTTGCCTACTATCTGGTGCTGCCCGAGCATCAAGAAGAGGTAAAGGCCGCCGTCCTTCAGAGTATGCGGTAGCTCGAGTCTATTGCCTCTTCGCTTCTCATGGAGAAGCTGTGGAGAGCGCATGGGTGATGCAAAGCAGCGGATAAGCTCCTGACCTGCGGC
>CAYQLX010000060.1:0-8034 GCA_964418305.1 uncultured Coriobacteriaceae bacterium
TCTGCTCTAGCATCATTTGAAACTCGATATATTTTCGAAATATGTGCGGGACTTTTGCGGTGTTTGGTTCATACTTAAGCCATTGCAGATTCCAGTCGGGTTAGGCCGCGGGAACAGCGCAACCTAACCCTTTCAGGAAAGGTTAGGTGAGTGCGCTATGGCAGCCCCCAACACAGAGCAGGTCCGTAACATCGTACTTGTAGGCCAGGACGGGTCCGGCAAGACCTCTTTGGCCGAGGCCATGCTCTACGTCTCTGGTAAGACGACGCGCATGGGCACGACGCATGACGGCAAGTCCAATCTGGATTATGACCCAGAAGAGATCAAGCGCCGCTTCACCATATCCGCCGCTGTCGCTCCCGTCCCGTACAAAGACTTCAAAATTAACGTCATCGACACCTCCGGTCACCCCGATTTCATTGGCGATACAAAGTCGTGCATGCAAGCAGCCGAGATGGCACTGTTCGTAGTAGATGCAGTAGATGGCCCGCAGCCCATGACCAGCCGACTGTGGCGCGAGGCAGAGGACATGCGTCTGTCGCGCGGCATCTTTATCAATCACATCGACAAAGAGGGCGCCAACTTTGCCTTGGCCATGGCCCAGCTGCATGCGCGTTTTGGCTCGCGCGTCATGGCGCTCACCACACCCATGGGCAACGGCGAGGACTTCAAGGGCGTGATCGACGTCATCCGCATGAAAGGCCGCGTGCATGAAAACGGCGTCAAGAAGGATATCGAAATCCCGGCCGAGTACATGGATGTCGCGACAGAGAACCGCGAGAAACTTTGCGACCTCATCGCCGAGGCAGACGACGAGCTCATGATGAAGTTCCTAGAAGGAGAGGAGCTTACGCAGGAAGAGGTTGAGAGCCTATTGGATAAGGCTATCGCCCAAGAGCTCATCATCCCCGTGTTCACCGGCTCCACGATCATCGAGCAGGGTATTACGGCGCTGATGGAAGACATCGTGCGCTTCTTCCCAACGCCGCAATCTCACGGCGCCTTTTACGTTGCCGATGGCGATGAGATCTACATCGACGAAAACCAGCGCCCTGCAGGGTTCGTCTTCAAGACGGTGGCAGACCCGTATGTGGGCCGCCTGAGCTACCTCAAGGTCATATCGGGCATCATCGAACCCGGCCAGGAGTTCATCAACGCATCCAACGGCAAGAAGGAGCGCATTGGCAGCATCAACATCATCATGGGCAAAGAGCTCACGGCTGTTAAAAGCGCTAAGGCCGGCGATATCGTCGTCATCCCCAAGCTTGCCCAAACAGAGACAGGCGATACCTTGAGCCTCACGGGAGAGCTCTCCATCGTTCCCATCGAGCTTCCCGTGCCGCAGTACCCCGTGGCCGTAGAGGCTGCCGATCGCAAGTCCGAGGATAAACTCGCCGCCTTCCTCGCTCGTGCCATAGAAAACGACCCGACCGTCAAGCTCGTTCAAAATGAGGAGACGGGCCAAAGCGTGCTCTACACCATGGGCGAGACTCAGCTCGATTTGATCTTGTCGCGTGCTAAGGACGCCGGACTCGACGTCAAGAGCGTGCCAGTGCGCATTCCGTACCGCGAGACTATCTGCGCTGTTGCAAGCGCCCAGGGTCGCCACAAGAAGCAGACGGGCGGTGCCGGGCAGTTTGGCGATTGCTGGCTGCGACTCGAGCCCAACCCGGGTGCCGGCTACGAGTTTGTGGACGAGACTAAGGGTGGCGTCATTCCCAACGGATTGATTCCCGCGGTGGACAAGGGCGTGCAGGAGACGATGAAAGACGGCGTCTTGGCTGGCTATCCCATGCAAGACATCAAGTGCGCGGTCTATGACGGTTCGTATCACTCCGTCGATTCCAACGAGATGGCCTTCAAGACGGCGGCGCGCATCGGATTTAAGGCCGCCGTGGCACAAGCCAAACCTGTCATCCTCGAGCCCATGGCTAAGCTGCATATTACCGTTGCCGAGGAGTTTGCTGGCGCCATCATGGGCGACATCACCACGCGCCGCGGCCGCATCTACGGCACGGATTCCGACGACTGGGGCGACACCATCATCAAGGCGCGTGTGCCTTACGCCAACGTGGTCGATTACACGCGTGACCTGCGCTCCATCACGCGCGGCACGGGCTCTTACGAGCTTGAGATGGACGGCTACGAGCAAGCACCGCATGAGGTAGCCCAAAAGCTCATCGATGACTATGAGGCCTCCAAGCAGGCCTAGTGCTGTAGCGCTGAGCGCACACTTAAGCTTGAGCGAGGCGGGTCCTGTTAGTGGGCCCGCCTCCTTCATATTTGACGAGTGAGGGCGCGCAAGGTGACGCGAATGCAACCGCTTGTCGCACTGCGGCACCCTTGTGCTTTAATCGTCAGCATTACCAAATCTTTGACTTCGGAGGCGGTCTATGGAACGCAAGAACGCATGGAAGGAATACACGCAAGCTAACCTCGATGAGCTTGAAAGTGTGGCAAGTGGCTACATCGACTTCATCAGCGACAATAAGACCGAGCGCGAATGTGCCGCTGCGGTTATCGAGCGCGCTGAGCAAGCTGGCTACGTATCGCTTGAGGATTGCATCGCGCAAAAGCGCAACCTTAAACCCGGCGACAAGGTCTGGGCTCACACCCATGGCAAGGCCATCATGCTCGTCAACGTGGGCACGCAACCCATGGAGACAGGCTTCAACATCCTGGGCGCACACATCGACAGCCCACGCTTGGATCTCAAGCAAAACCCGCTGTACGAAAGCCACGACCTGGCTTTGCTCGACACACACTACTACGGCGGCATCAAGAAGTACCAGTGGGTCACTATCCCCTTGGCGCTGCACGGCGTCGTCGCCAAAACCGATGGCAGCGTCGTTGACGTTGTAGTGGGGGAGGATCCGTCAGACCCTGTCTTCTGTATCACCGACATCCTGCCGCATCTGGGTGCCGAGCAGATGAAGCGCGAGACCTCCAAGATTGTCCAAGGCGAGGATTTGGACGTGCTCGCGGGCCATATGCCCTTGGTAATCGACAAGGCCGATGACGAGCTTTCCGACGAGGAGAAAGAGGACAAGAAAGCTCCTGTCAAGGCCATGGTCTGCAAGCTTTTGAAGGAGAAGTACGGCATCGACGAGGAGGACTTCCTGTCGGCCGAGATTGAGGTTGTGCCCGCTGGTCGTGCACGTGAGCTGGGCTTTGATCGCAGCATGATTTTGGGTTACGGCCAAGACGATCGCGTCTGCGCCTATACGAGCCTCATCGCGCAGCTCGAGGTTGAGTCCTGCAGCCGCAGCGCCGTCACGATCTTGGTGGACAAAGAGGAGATTGGCTCGGTTGGTGCGACGGGCATGGAGTCCATGTTCTTCGAGAACACGATAGCCGAGCTCATGGAGCTCGCCGGAGAGGGCGGCCAGCTCAAGCTGCGCCGCGCCTTGGCTAACAGCAAGATGCTTTCAAGCGACGTCTCTGCCGGCATCGACCCGTGCTATGCGAGCGTCTTCGAGCCCAAAAACGCCGCCTATTGCGGTCGCGGCCTAGTGTTCAACAAGTACACGGGCGGACGCGGCAAGAGCGGCAGCAATGACACAAGCGCCGAGTTCGTGGCACGCGTGCGCAAGGTCATGGACGATGCTGGCGTGCACTTCCAGACCGCCGAGCTGGGTCGTGTCGACGCAGGTGGCGGCGGAACGATCGCCTACATCCCCGCCAAGTACGATATGGACGTCATCGACAGTGGCGTATCCGTTTTGTCTATGCATGCGCCTTGGGAGGTTACCTCCAAGGCCGATGTCTACGAGGCTTACCGCGGATACAAGGCGTTTTTGGCCAACGCCTAAGGCGCAAGTTCAAAGACGCTGAGGTATACCAACATACGTAGGGGCTTCGACCCTGTCCCGCCCCACGATGAAAGACACGAAACGTTTGGGCTACTGCACCGTGGGGTCGAACAAGTTTGGCCTCTACGTAAACCTTTCTTGAGACTAATACGCAGATTGCAAACGCTATGAAAGCGCTTGCAATCTGCGTATAATGCATGCCATTAATCCGTCATCAGAAAGGTATTGCCATGGCAGGCATCAACATAACCGTACGTATGGATGAAGACCTTAAAAAGCAAGCAGACGAGCTCTTTGATGACCTTGGTCTGTCGTTTTCTGGCGCGGTGAATGTCTTTGTGCGCCAGGCTTTGCGCGAGGACGGCTTGCCCTTTGCTATCACGCGCGCTAAAAAGCCCGCAAGCGCAGATGTGCCCGCAGAGTCCTAAGGGGGCCGCATGACGCTTCAACAGCTGCGCTACCTTATCGCCATCGCAGAATGCGGGTCCATCAGCGGGGCTGCGCATGACCTGTTTGTCTCGCAGTCAAGCTTATCTGTGGCACTTAAGGAGATAGAGACAGAGACCGGCGTTACGGTCTTCACGCGCTCCAACCGCGGCATCACCATCACAAGCGACGGCATCGAGCTTTTGGGCTACGCGCGCCAAGTGGTAGAGCAAGCAGACCTGCTCGAGCAGCGCTATCAGCGCAAAGGCGATGACATGCCGCAGAGGCTGGCTGTATCGACGCAGCACTACACCTTCTGCGTCGAGGCCTTTGTCGACATGGTCGAGTCGCTCAACGCAGATGAGTACAAGTTCACGCTGCGCGAGACACGCACGGCAGAGATTATCGAGGACGTGAGCGAGTTTCGCAGCGATATAGGCGTGCTCTATCTGGATAACTTCAACAACCGCGTGCTCTCCAAGGCGCTCGATGCGGCAAGCCTTACCTTCACATCACTGTTTAAATGCAAGCCACATGTCTTTGTTGGCGAACATCACCCATTGGCAGGCCGCAAGAAGGTGGCTGTGGACGACCTTGCAGATTATGCACGCTACTCCTTTGAACAAGGCACCAACAACTCCTTCTACTACAGCGAGGAGCCTCTAAGCTCGCTTCCACATAAGAAGCGCATTGTTATATCCGACCGCGGTACGCTGTCTAACCTGCTTACCAACCACAATGGCTACACCGTCTCCACCGGCGTGCTTTCAAGCGAGATGCACTCAGGTATCGTCTCCATCCCGCTTGAGACCGACGAGGAGATGAACATGGGCTATGTGATGCATACGCAGCGCAAGCCCAATGCCTTGGTGCTGCGCTACATAGAGGCCCTCAAAGAGCAGATCGCCGCCTACAGTGTGGACAATGCCATGAGCCCGGCTGCGGGTGTCGGACGCTAGGCGCTTTTTGTTTGGTTGTAAGCGCGCAGCCTGTGCCGCAGATCTTGCCATCGCTTTTGTCTATGGCTAAAAGCAAAGAATGCCAATCGCCAAACCTATTGCCATGCAGGGTTGATGCTTGTAGGATGCCAAGAGTCAAAACGACAGGTTGCTTAAGTCCACGTCAAAGGGATTAAGTCAAACTTGACGTGAAACCACAAAGGAAAGGGAAGCCATGAAATTTTTCAATACCAAGACGTTCAAGGTGATTGGCGCTATCGCCGGCACCGCCGCCCTCGTCGGCGCTTTGGCGCTTACGGGCTGCGGTAACTCCAGCTCGAGCTCCTCTGATAGCTCCAACACTGAGGACAAGACCATCACTGTCGGTGCCTCCGCAACGCCGCATGCAGAGATTCTCAACGATGTGGTCAAGGATATCCTCGCCGAGGAAGGCTACACCCTCGAGGTGACCGAGTTTAGCGATTACGTCCAGCCCAACACGGCGGTTGAAAACGACGAGCTCGATGCCAACTACTTCCAGCACATCAACTACCTCGACAGCTTCAATGAGGAAAACGACACGCACCTGGTGAGCGTTGGCTATGTCCATTACGAGCCCTTTGGCCTGTATGCCGGCAAGTCCTCCAGCCTGGACGACATCAAAGACGGCGCAATCATCGCTGTTCCTAACGACACCACCAACGAGGCTCGTGCCCTGCTTTTGCTGCAACAGGAGGGCATCATCACCCTCGAGGATGGCGCCGGCGTGACGGCCACCACCAAGGATATCGTCGACAACCCCCACAACATTGAGATTAAAGAGCTCGCCGCCGAGCAGCTGAGCCGCTCGCTTGAAGACGTCGATTATGCTGTCATCAACGGCAACTACGCTCTGCAGGCCGACCTCAATGTTGCAGATGCGCTTGCCACCGAGTCTTCCGAGGGTGAGGCTGCCCAGCAGTACGGCAATGTTTTGGTCGTCAAAGAGGGTAATGAGAACTCCGAGAAGATTCAGGCCCTGTACAAGGCTTTGACCTCCGACGAGGTTAAGGACTACATCGAGACCACCTACAACGGCGCTGTCGTGGCCCTGTTCTAAACTTAAAGCTGGCTGTATAACATAGCCGGCACGTTGCCGGCGGGTCGTCTCTCCAAACAAAGGCGAGGCAACCCGCCGGCCCGCTGTTGTGAAGAGCGGCTCTGTCGCAAATCAAGCAAGGAAACACCATATGATCGAACTTAGGAACATAACCAAAATTTACGACACCGACGAAGGCGAGTTCAAAGCCTTGGATAACGTGTCGCTTACCATCAACGATGGCGACGTCTTTGGCGTGATTGGAGAATCCGGCGCGGGCAAGTCCACGCTCGTGCGCCATATCAACCTGCTCGAGCGTCCTACAAGCGGGCAGGTGCTTATCGATGGCGTTGATGTGACTGGTTACTTAGGCAAGAACTTGCGCGAGCTGCGTGCCAGCATCGGCATGATCTTTCAGAACTTCAGCCTGTATCAGCAGCGCAACGTACTGCAAAACGTGATGTTTCCGCTCGAGCTTATGCATGTGGGCAAGGCGCAGGCAATAAAGCGCGCACAAGAGCTCATTGAGCTCGTCGGCTTGAGCGATAAGATGACGCGCTATCCTAGCGAGCTTTCTGGCGGTCAGCAGCAGCGCGTGGCAATCGCCCGCGCGCTGGCCAACAACCCTAAGATCATGCTCTGCGACGAGGCAACGAGCGCGCTCGACAGCCGCACCACGGTGCAGATTCTCAACTTGCTGGCCGATATCAACAAACGCCTGGGCGTGACGCTGGTGCTCATCACACATTCGCTTTCTGTTGCACACAGGGCCTGCAACCGGATTGCCGTTCTCGAACACGGCAAAATAGCCGAGCAAGGCTACACACAGGAAGTGTTTAGCAATCCGCAAAGTGATGCCGCACGCGCCATCATCGCCCACAACGACGGGCGCGAGACCGATGCAGAGAAAGGGCAGGTGATCTAAGTGGAACAAATTACCGCTTTCTTTGCCGAATACGGCGAGCTGTTTTGGCAGGGAACTATCGATACAGCAATCATGACTTGCGTCTCTTGCATCTTTGCCTACGTTATCGGCTTGCCCGTGGGTGTGTGGTTCAACGCCACTACCCCTAACGGCATTAAACCCAACGCTGTCGTCAACTTTATCTTGGGTTGGGCCATCAATATCCTGAGAGCTATGCCGTTCGTTATCCTGATGGTGGCCATCCAACCGTTTACGCGCTTGGTAGTAGGCACTTCGCTGGGCGTTGCCGCAGCCTGCGTGCCCCTCACCATTACTGCAGCGCCTTTTGTGGCGCGCATTGTGGAGCAGTCTTTGGCAGAGGTTGATGCCGGCATCGTGGAGGCTACGCGCTCATTTGGAGCTAGCAACTGGCAGATCATCAAGGTACAGCTGCGTGAGTCCTTGCCTTCACTCATTCGCGGCGGTGCCATCACGTTCGTGACGCTTTTTGGGTTTGTGGCTATGGCTGGCACCATCGGCGCTGGCGGTCTGGGCGATATCGCCATTCGCTACGGATATAACCGCTACATGCCCGATGTCATGGTTTTTGCCATCATCCTCTGCATTGTGTTCATCGTCGTGTTCCAGCTTTTGGGCGACACGCTTTCTGCAAAGCTCGATCATCGCAAGACTCTTGGCGGTGGTAAGAAGCACAAGCGTAAAGCGCAGCCGTCAACGTTACCTGTTGTGAAGTAGCAGCCAAAGAACGCAGCACTGCGTCATCCGAATAACAGCCGCTGGAGATGTCTGGCGGCTGTTTTGTTTATCTTGAGGCTTTAAGCTCGTTTCACGCGGATGATGTCGTGCTCTTTGAGC
>CAYQLX010000060.1:8134-11324 GCA_964418305.1 uncultured Coriobacteriaceae bacterium
ACCGTCTCGAGCTCTCTTACCATGTGGCTCACATCTGCACCGTCGAGCGCTTGCCGGTACGCGTTGACGACCGTTGCCACGTAGTAAGCCTTCTTGTTACGTCCTTCAATCTTTATGGAGTTCACACCGGCTGCTGCAAGCTCATCTAAATGCTCGATCATGTTCATGTCCTGCGCGTTGAGCAGGTAGCTGCCGTTTTGATCTTCCTCCAGCTCGTAGTACTCGCCGGGGCGTTTTTCCTCCACGAGCTTGTAGCTCCAGCGGCAGCTTTGCGCGCAGTTGCCCGCGAGCGCGCTGCGGCCGGTGGTGTAGTCGCTTATCAGACAGCGCCCGGAATATGCCATGCACATGGCGCCGTGGACGAAGGCCTCAAGTTCGAGACTAGCTGGCAGCTGCGAGCGCATGGCTGCTATGTCTGCAAGAGAGAGCTCGCGCGCACATACGATGCGTTTGGCGCCCAGCTCATGCCACATGAGCGCTGCCTGCGCATTGGAGACACTTGCCTGCGTGCTCACGTGGATGTCGAGTTTTGGCGCTACTTTGCGCGCTATGCGCAAGGCGCCCAAGTCGCCGATTATGACGGCGTCTACACCTGCGTCCTGTAGCGCGACCAGATAGTGCTTGAGCTCGTTCATGTCGCCTTGGTGCATCACGATGTTGAGCGTCACATGCACTTTGACGCCGCGGTTGTGTGCGTATTCCACGACGCGTGGCATTTCTTCTAAGGTGAAGTTGCACGCCCTAGCACGCATGCCAAACTTGTCACAGGCCAAGTAGACGGCGTCGGCGCCAAAGCGTATGGCGTATTCAAGCTGCTCCCAACCACCGGCGGGAGCAAGAAGCTCTGGTTTTGTGCTCATGCTCTAAACCACCAAGCCCGGGTAGCCAAAGGCAATCTTTGCCACGATGGCGCAGACAATATAGGGCGCAAAGAAGGGCAACTTACCGTCTTTTTTGACTCTCATCCAAAGAGCACCGACCGCTGCAGCG
This sequence comes from uncultured Coriobacteriaceae bacterium, assembly GCA_964418305.1. GTDB lineage: Bacteria > Actinomycetota > Coriobacteriia > Coriobacteriales > QAMH01 > W2P13-069. The sequence goes on from CAYQLX010000060.1 coordinate 9,125, forward strand.
ATAAGCGCGCAGGGGAGGTTTGCATAACCCATAAGCGCCGCGCTCAAGAAAACCAAAGCGGTGTCTGCCACATCAAAGGAAAGCTTCCAAGCGCCTAGCTTCCAGATGGCTGCACCTGCGGCAAAGGCCATAACAGCAGCGCCTATGGCGCCTAGGGCCACAGGCACAACTGTGGCTGAGAAAATCTGCCCCATGATAAGCGAGTAAATGCGCAGCACGATACCAACAATAAGCACAAGGACGCTAATGACGCCGCAGGCGATGTTGTAGCTCTTGCTGCCTGCAAAGACAGCCTTGCCGCCAAGCTCGTGGCCCTGAGTTTGCTTACGGTTGGCATCCCATTGGTCGTGAGCGCGGTCACTTGCGGTCTTGCCGTCCTCGTCTACGACCTGCGCCTCCACGTCTATGGGCGTGTCATCTTCTTGCTGCGAGGCGCTCGCGTTGCGCTGCGACTGGTCTGCAAAGCTTGCCGCCGCTGCTTGTCCCAGCAACCTGAGAAATATGCTTGCCATGGGGTTGTAGTACATCTAGGAGAGCAGCTCCTTTACGGTTTCTGGTATCTGCAAAGGATTGTCCACGCAAGCGCTGGCAGCGTCAAGCTCGCTCGCCTCTCCGTAGCCGTAACGGCAGCCTATCGTGGCAATGTGCGCTTTGGTGCCAACCTCTATGTCGTGGAATCTGTCGCCAATCATTACATGTGGCAGCGGGTGGCCGCTCGTGCGTATTGCGCTTTCGTATATCTCCCACTTGGCCATACCTGGGTAGTCCTCGGCGCAGTAATAGGCGCTTATCCAGCGGTCGAGCTCATATTGGCGGCGATGCGCATCGCGGTAGGCGCATCGGCAGTTGCTTAAGAAACCAAGCTCCCAGCCATCGTCTAAAAGCTCTTGGAGCATCTGTGGCACGCCGTCAAAGAGCGCGCCCTTGCCGCTTGCAGTGAGGTTGTCCATCTGCGTGCCTACCATGGCAGAGGCCTTTGTCCAGACCTCTTGCGGCAGCTGCGGTGCGAACGTCGTCCACATGTCCTTGGTCGTCCACCCAAGCCAGCGGCTTATCCACTCGTCGCTATAGCTCGCGGGCTCGAGCCAACCTTCGTCCTCGAGCCAACTTATGGCGCTTCTCAGTGCAGGGCCGTAGATGCGCATGCTGTTATGCAGCGTGCCGTCGTAATCGAACAGTACCGTCCCTCGTGCCATGGAATCTCTCAGTCTCCTCATCGTCTGCGCCGGCCGCTATTGTCTTGCAGTTCAGCCTGCTTAGTCTTGCGATAGGCGGCAGGGGAGGGGCAACTGTCGCGGCCCTTCCCAAGCCGGCCTCTTTGCGGCGCTGTGCTGCTACAGCTCCTTGATAAGGTTGACCATCTCGATGGCGCTGCAAGCGCACTCGTAGCCTTTGTTGCCTGCCTTGGAGCCGGCGCGCTCGACAGCCTGCTCGATGGTGTCGGTGGTGATGACGCCAAACAAGACGGGGACTCCCGTTGCAAGCGATACCTGCGCTGTGCCCTTGGCGACCTCGCTGCAGACTAGGTCGTAGTGGCTCGTCGCGCCGCGGATGACAGCGCCCAAGACGATCACAGCGTCGTACTTGCCGCTCTCGGCCATCTTCTTGGCAATCAGTGGAATCTCAAAAGCGCCGGGGACCCAGGCGATGTCGATGTCGTCTTGTGCGACATCATGTCGCGTAAGACCATCGACTGCCCCGCCTACGAGCTTGTTGACGATAATCTCGTTGAAGCGCGAGGCCACGATGCCCACTTTGATGCCCTTGCTTACTACCTTGCCTTCGATCTTGCGCATGTCGTGCTTCCTTTCTCTATGGTTGCTGTCTTGCATCTAGTTCATGGATGATTTGATGTCTTGTCGCTGGTGTCTGTTTCTTACTCTATGTCGAGCATATGACCCATCTTCTCTTTTTTGGTTTTGAGGTAGCGATGGTCGTATTCGGTCTGCTCCATCTGAATGGGGACGCGCTTGGAAATCTTGAGCCCAAAGTCCTCAAGCTGGTAGACCTTGTCGGGGTTGTTGGTGAGTAGGTTCATCGTCTTGACCCCCAGCTCGCGCAGGATCTGCGCGCCAATGTAGTACTCGCGCTCGTCGGCGGCAAAGCCCAAAGCGAGGTTTGCCTCGAGCGTATCCATGCCTTGGTCTTGCAGCTCGTAGGCACGCAGCTTGTTGACGAGCCCTATGCCGCGTCCCTCTTG
>CAYQLX010000061.1:0-11185 GCA_964418305.1 uncultured Coriobacteriaceae bacterium
AGCGGCATCTACACAAAGGGCGCGCAAGCTCGCATCGAGCCGCGCGCCCCTCTGGTCCCGTGTTGCGTCTTGCTGCCTACTGCAGCCAGCGCCCTTAGTGGATGTTGTAGAAGGCGTTATCGCCTGCGTACTGCGCGCAGCTGCCGAGCTCCTCCTCGATGCGGATGAGCTGGTTGTACTTAGCCACGCGATCAGTGCGGCAAGGGGCACCGGTCTTAATCTGGCCGGCGTTAACAGCCACGGCCAAATCGGCGATGGTGACATCCTCAGACTCGCCGGAACGATGGCTGATAATGCAAGTGTAGTTATGCTTCTGGGCCAGATTGATGGCCTCAAGCGTCTCTGTAAGGGTGCCAATCTGGTTGAACTTAATCAAGATGGCGTTGGCAACGCCCAGCTCGATGCCCTTCTTGAGGCGCTCGGGGTTGGTGACAAAGAGGTCGTCGCCCACGAGCTGCACGCGATCGCCGATGCGATCCGTGAGCAGCTTCCAGCCGTCCCAGTCCTCCTCTGCCATGCCGTCTTCTATAGAGACGATGGGATAGCGGTTGACCAGGTCCTCCCAGTAATCAACCATCTCTTCGCTCGTGAACTCGCGGCCCTCGCCGGCAAGGACGTACTTGCCCTTGGCAGCGTCGTAATACTCGGTAGAGGCAGGGTCCATGGCAAACTTGATCTGCTCGCCGGGCTTGTAGCCAGCGCGCTCGCAAGCCTCTGTGATGAGCTGCAGCGGCTCCTCATTGGTGGCCAGGTTGGGGGCAAAGCCGCCCTCATCGCCCACGCCGGTGGACAGGCCGCGCTCTTTGAGGACCTTCTTGAGGGTGTGGTAAATCTCTGCGCACCAACGCAGGCCCTCGGCAAAGGTATCGGCACCCACGGGCATAATCATGAACTCCTGGATGTCGACGGTGTTATCGGCATGAGCGCCGCCGTTGAGGATGTTCATCATGGGAGTGGGCAGCAAGTGAGCGTTCACGCCGCCCAGATAGCTGTAGAGGGTGAGCTCGGTGGATTCTGCAGCGGCCTTGGCGCATGCCAGGCTCGCGCCCAAGATGGCGTTGGCACCCAGGTTGCCCTTGTTGGGGGTGCCGTCAAGATCGATGAGTGCCTGGTCGATGGCGCGTTGGTCGGTTGCCTCCATGCCCAAGATGGCATCGGCAATCTCCTCGTTGACATGGTCGACAGCGCGCCTAACGCCCTTGCCGAGGTAACGCGGGTCATCGGGGTCACGCAGCTCGACGGCTTCGAAAGCGCCGGTGCTAGCCCCGCTGGGAACAGTGGCACGGCCAAAGCTGCCGTCATCCAAGGAAACCTCGACCTCGACGGTGGGGTTGCCGCGGGAATCCAGAACCTCACGACCATAGATATCGATGATGGTGCTCATCTGAGCTCCTCCTTCAAACAGATAGACACATATCGTCACCAGTGTAGCAGCGCCGCATGTCACATGCAGCAAAAAGCACAGAGGTAATCACGGCAGCGGTGTGGCAAACTGCCGCGTGCCGCAAACGCAAAGCGACCCCAAAACCCGCATTGGGTCTTGGGGTCGCAAACAACCTGCAGCTTTAAGGCGAGTAGCTAAATCTTGAGGTACTTACGCATAGCCCAGATGGAGCCGAGCGCGCCAACGGCCATGCCGGCCACCACCAAGATGAGGTAGATCTTGGTGTAAACGCCCGGATCGATGCTCAAAGGCAAGAAGGTGACCATCGTCTCTAGGTGCGGCATGACGGCAGAGCGGATCACGCTGATACAGATGATGGCCAAAATAGCGCCCACCAGCGCCTGCAATATACCCTCCATGACAAAGGGCCCGCGTATAAAGCCGTTGCTGGCGCCCACCAAGCGCATGATCGATATCTCCTTGCGCCGCGCCGTAATGGCCAGGCGGATAGTGTTGTTCAAGAACACAAGCGATATGAACACGAGCAAGACGATGGCGGCAACGCACGCGACGCGAATCAGGTTGACCACCACGAACAGCCTCTCCACCGTGTCCTTGCCGTACTTGACGGAATCCGACGGGTCGTCTGGGTTGTCTGCAATCTTGGTAAAGGTCTCGTTGGCCAAGATCGCGTTGGCGGTTTCTTCTACGCGCTGCGTATCCTTAAGCTCTATGACAAAGGTACGCGGCAGAGGGTTACCGTCAAGCTGGTCTACGATATCCGTATTGCTGGAGGTCTGCTCCTTGAACACCTCCAAGACATCGTCTTTGTTCATAAAGGTGACGCTTTCCACGTTGCCCTCGTCTGTTTCTAGAGACTCGAGGTACTGCGTGAGCGCGTCGATCTGCTTGTCCTTTGCCGTATCGGCAATGTAGAGGCGGATGTTGACCTCTTCTTCGAAGCTCGTCATGACGTTTGAGATCATCGTCGAAAACATGATGGAGACGCCCACCATGAACAGGCTCAAGAACAAGGTGATGATGCCGCCAACCGTGGTGCCTAGGTTGCGACGGGAGCTGATAAGGCTCTCTTTGATGAAGTAGCCAATTTTAGACATCATAGCCATACACTCCCTTCTTCTGGTCGCGGACCAAGATGCCGTTTTCCAGCGCGAGGACGCGGCGGCGCATCTGGTCGACCATCTCGCGGTCATGAGTAGCGACCAAGACGGTCGTGCCGGTACGGTTAATACGCTCGAGCAGGCGCATGATACCCAGCGACGTCTGCGGGTCGAGGTTGCCAGTAGGTTCGTCGCAAATGAGAAGCGGCGGGCGGTTGACGATGGAACGAGCGATAGAAACACGCTGCTGCTCGCCACCAGAGAGCTCGTCGGGGTACTTGTTCATCTTGCCTTCTAGGCCCACGAGGCGCATGGCTTCTGGGACGTAGGTGTCGATGACATGCTTGGACTTGCCGATTACCTCGAGCGCGAAGGCCACATTCTCAAACGCCGTCTTGTTGGGCAGCAGCTTGAAGTCTTGGAAGACGCAGCCTACGTTGCGGCGCAGGTAAGGGATGCGCCAGTTTTTGATAGTGCGCAAGTTCTCTCCCGCGACGATGAGCTCTCCACTTGTGGGGATGACCTCTCGGTTAAGCATGCGGATGAAGGTCGACTTGCCAGATCCGGAATGGCCTACCAAGAAGACGAACTCGCCCGCGCGTATGTCGAGCGACAAACCCGCGAGCGCTGGCTTGTCAGGCTGCGCGGGATATACCTTGGTGACATTGCGCAGAGAGATGACGACATCGCCCAGTGCCTGAGGTTGATCGCCTGCGGCGAGGTCTGCATAGCTGCCTGTAGCCTGCGTGGCGACGAGGTTCTCGTTGCCGACGTACATGCTGCTCTGCGTTCCTTGCCCGCGCTCAGGGACGATGTTGCGACGACGGCTGCTGCCACTTGACGCGGATTCCCCGCGCCCGTAGCGGCCCTGTGCCGACTTGCTGTGTTGCGCGCGTGCCGGTTGTTGTGATTGTTCTGTGCGGCCCGATTGCCTCTGCCCGCCTTGGGCAGATGCCGGTCTGGATGTCTGGCGACCCTGGCCAGAAACCCCATGAGCGCCGCGCGGAGTCTTGCCAAATTTTAATGCCACGTTTAGCTCCGTTCGTAGTGCGTTGTCTGGGTGTAGTCCCAGACAAAAGATTTTAACGCGAATCGCAGGGTGCTTTCCACTCAATAGCCATCACGCACAGAGTTTTCATACGCCCGTTGGCAGACAGCTGATCGGACGGCGGGCACATACGCTGCAAACCCGCCGCTCACGCATGTGTCTACAGCGCGTCTATGACGGCCTGGGTAAACTCGCTGCTGGTGGCGGCATCCTGCGCAGACCCGCTCACGATCTTCTTGATGTCGCCCGTGAGATGATTGCCCGCTGCGTAAACGCGCTCGATGGCAGCGCGGATTTTATCGGCAGCTTCTTTCTCACCTATGTGGTCGAGCAACATGCAGCCGGAAAGAAGCTCTGCCGTGGGGTTGGCGATGCCCATGCCCGCGATGTCGGGAGCCGAGCCATGCACTGCCTCAAAGATTGCCACGTCATGGCCGATATTGGCGCCGGGCGCCATGCCCAATCCGCCCACGAGACCTGCGCACAAATCACTCACGATGTCTCCGTAGAGGTTAGGAAGCACCATAACGTCAAAGCGCGATGGATCGATCACCAGGTTCATGCAAGTAGCGTCCACAATCATGGTCTCGAACTCAATGTTGGGGTACTGCGCAGCCACCTCTTGCGCGCACGCCAAAAACAGGCCGTCTGAGCACTTCATGATGTTGGCCTTGTGCACGGCCGTGACCTTTTTGCGGCCGTTTGCCACCGCGTACTCGAAGGCCGCGCGCACGATGCGCTCGGATCCGCTTCTGCTGATGGGCTTGAGGCTGATGGCACTGTCGGGCTTGATCTGCCCCAGCCCCTTACTTGCAACCAGGGAGATGAGCTCTGCTGCTTGCGGGGTATCGACGTCGGCCTCTATGCCGGCGTAGAGATCCTCTGTGTTCTCGCGAAAGATCACGATGTCCACATCGTCGTAGCGCGCGCCCGTACCCTTGATGGACCAGACGGGGCGCAGGTTGGTAAAGAGGTCAAAGTGCTTGCGCAGCGCGACGTTAATGCTACGAAACCCGGACCCGACAGGCGTGGTGATGGGGCCCTTGATGGCTATGCCCGTCTGTTTGATGGACTCGAGCACATGATCTGGCAGCGGCGTGCCGTACTCGTCCATGACGCCCGCGCCAGCGTTGACCACCTGCCACTGGATATCCACACCTGCGGCTTCTATGACGCGCTGCATACAAGAGGTTATCTCGGGGCCGATGCCGTCTCCGGGAATGAGAGTGATGATGTGCTTGCTCATGGGGCTTCCTTTCGTCGGACGCGTATTCAAGCGAGACTGCCTGTCTTTGCGTGCAGGTAGCAGGCAACGGGCCGGTTAGTCGTTGGGTACGTCTTCGCTCACGTTAATCGTATCGGAGCTCGTAATATCGCTTGCAGACTCGCGCTTGTCGATAGGCACATAATCGCGATGTCCCTCGAACGACTTGTAGGCGGGACGGATGATGCGGCGGCCCGAGGCAAGCTCCTCAAAGCGATGCGCGCTCCAACCAGCCTGACGCGCCACGGCAAAGAGCGCGGTATAGAGCTGCTCGGGGATACCCAAGGCCTGATACACCAAGCCAGAGTACATATCGATGTTGGCGCAGATGGCCTTGTTCGAGCCTTTAACCGTAGCAAAGAGCTCGGGCGTTAAGCGCTCGATGGTCTCGAGGAGCATTAGATCAGCCTCGAACTCGGTGTCTTTGACCATGCGGCGCGCAAACTCCTTGCAAATCTGGGCACGTGGATCGCTCAAGGTGTAGACAGCATGTCCCATGCCGTAGATGAGGCCGGTATGGTCGTTGGCCTCTTTGTTCAAGACGCGCGTCAGGTAATCGGCCACCTGACCCTCGTCGCTCCAGTCTTGCACGTTCTCCTTGAGGTCCTTGCGCATGTTCATGACCTTGAGGTTGGCGCCGCCGTGCTTGGGGCCTTTGAGGCTGCTTATGCCACCTGCGTAGGCGCTGTAGGCGTCGGTGCCGCTTGACGACAGCACGCGCGTGGTAAAGGTGGAGTTGTTGCCGCCGCCGTGCTCTGCATGCAGCATGAGCATGATGTCGAGCATCTTGGCCTCGCGGTGCGTGTACTCCATATCCGGGCGCAGCATAGTGAGTATGGTCTCTGCCGTAGACAGCCCGGGCAGAGGCGGGTTGATGTACATGCGACGGCTGGATACCTGCTTGCGTGCAAGGTAGCTCAACACGGCAAGACGCGGCAGGCGCGACACCATCTGGATGGCGACGTCTATCTCGTGCTCCTTCGAGATGACATCGGCATTTTCATCGTAGGAATACAAAAGCAGCACGCTGCGCGCGAGCATGTTCATCGTATTGGCAGAGGGGCTGTTCATGATTAGGTTGGCCACGAAGTTGTCGGGCAGGTCGCGCCGCTCATCAATCATGGCGTTGAGGGTATCCAAGTCGCGGCGGCTGGGAAGATCGCCATCCCAGAGCAAAAAGGCCAGCTCCTCGTAGCCAAAGCGATCTTCTTCCACAGCGCTACGCACGAGGTCGTTGATATCATAGCCGCGCAGAGTGAGGCGCCCTTTGTCGGGGACCTTGACGCCTTCGTCGGTGAGGTAACCATGCACGTTGCTGATGGACGTGACGCCGGCCACGACACCGGTACCGTCGGGGTTACGCAAGCCGCGCTTAACGTTGAAGAGCGAGTAGCACTCGGGGGGGAAATCCGTATAGGCGCCAAAGTTCTTATAAAGGGCAAAATCGGTGGTATCGACCATAAACATGCCTCCTAGCAGTGTGTTGGGCACGCGCGCAAGCACGCATGCTAAGACCTAGGACACTGGGTGAGAGCACAGATTATACAAGCCGCAGGTTACGACCTTATTGCATAAGCGAGGCGCACGATAAAAAACGCAGACGCAAGGTGCCGATGCAAAAAGCCGTCTTGCGTTTACCGAGCAAAGGCGGCCTTGTGGGTGCGCAGCGCAGCAGGCCGCCGGGCTTTGCAGCGGGCAGGACGAGTAGGCCGGCCTTAGGCCTAAACGACGCGACGGCTCTCTATGCTACGTGCAAGGGTGACCTCGTCGGCGTATTCGAGCTCGCCGCCAACAGGAAGCCCGCTGGCTAGGCGCGTCACCTTGAGGCCCAGAGGCTTAATAGTGCGCGCAAGATAGCTGGCCGTGGTCTCTCCCTCTACATCAGGATTGGTGGCCAGAAGCACCTCGCTTATATCTTCTGTGCCTAGGCGCGCAATGAGGTCTGCTATGTGGAGGTCATCGGGCATCACGCCGTCCATAGGGCTGATAACACCGCCGAGCACATGGTAGAGGCCGTGGTAGGCGCCTGTACGCTCGATTGCGTCGATGTCGCGCGGCTCTGCCACAACGCAGATGGCGCTCGTATCGCGCTGCGGATCCATGCAAACCTCGCACAGATCCTCCTGCGCGTAGTTATGGCAGCGAGGGCACAGGTGTATCGCCTCTTTGACCTCGAGTATTGCCTCGGCCAAGCGGCGTGCTTGGGTAGCATCGCCGGTGAGCAGCCAATGCAAGATGCGCTGGGCAGACTTGGGCCCCACGCCGGGCATGCGCTCGAGCTCTTCTAGGGCGTGCCTAATCGCTGCGGCTTGCTTCATGGTTCTAGAACAAGCCCATTCCGGACAGACCGGAGGTCACAACCGACATGCGCTCGCTGGTCATAGCCTGGGCGTCTGCGATGCCCTGGTTAACGGCAGCAACGACCATATCCTGCAGCATCTCGACGTCGTCGGGGTCCACGGCTTGCGGATCGATGGTGATGGATTTGACCTCCAGCGCGCCGGATACGACAGCGGTAACCATCCCGCCGCCTGCTGTTGCGGTGACGGTCTCAAGCGCGGACTGCGCCTGAATCTCTTCCATCTTCTTCTGCATCTTCTTGGCCTGCTTCATCATGGCCTGTGGGTTCATCGCCATAAGGCGCCTCCTTTTCTTATCGAGCCCCTCACGTTTGGCAAAGAGCTTCCTTTTGTTGTAAGTGCGCCAAAGGGCACAGAGCCCGGCGCATGTTTGGCGCCTGCCATTGTCGCATGCCCAAGGCGCACGCTGCCAAACGATTGCATGACAAGACGCGGCGCGAGGGCGCTGCGCGGCGCCTAAAGCTCTTCGAGCTTGATACCGCCGCCAAAGACGCTCAGGGTACTGGCAAGATCGCTTGCCGCAGCCTCGTCTACAGCGCTGCTAGCGACAGAGGCCGCTTCGGGCTCGCTTGCGATGGCGACAGCCTGAGCCGCAGCCGCGGCGCCTGCAGCGTCAACGGCGGACTCCGCCTCGTGCTGGGCCATGTAGGCACCCGGGTCAAAGCCATCTGCAGCAGGGGCCACGTTGGCTGCAGGTTCTTGCGGTGCCACGGTATCTGCTGGCATGTCCACAGGAGGCAAATCGTCAGGCACGGAGTAATCGTCATAGCCGCCCACGTAGCTGTCTGCCAAGGCATCTAGGTAGCCGTCGTCGTAATCGGATGCAGGGGCAGCAGCCTCAACAGCGCTCACCTGCCCAAAGCTCACCGCCTGTTTGGCAGCAGTGGGTTTCTTTTCTGCACCGCCAGCGAGCGTGCAGTCAAAGGGCGTAGGGCCGCCCAAGACGGCGGCAAATGCACGCTTAAGCAAATCGCGCGCGTTGCCCTGCTCTACGAGCTTCATCGCAAAGACGCCGTCTGCTGGAAACACCAGATGATAGCCGTTAGCATCGTGCTCAACGCTCGTGCCGTTGAGCAAGGCGTCGGTGGCCATATCCTCACGCTTGACCTCGGTGCGTATGGCGGCGATAAGGCGTGCCGGCGACATCGCAGCGGCAGGCGCTACTGCGGGTTCAGCGACGGGTGCAGCGGCAACTGCAGCGGGCTCAACGACGGCGGCAGGCTCAGTGACGGCTGCTAACGCGTCGTCGTTCTGCTCGACAGCATCGCCTTGTGGCGCTTGAGGCTGTTCTTCTTCCCAAGGCAGATCTACCGGCTGCGACGCATAGCCTGCGGCAACCGAGGGGTCGTCATCCCAAGGCAGCTCCTCGTCGTCTTGCCCGCCGGTCCATTCTTCCTCGTCGTCGTCTTCTTCTTGCGCGCTAGCACCTTGGGTAACAGCGGCCGGCTCTGCTACAGGTGCAGGAGCGGCTGCGTCTTGAGGCGCTGCGGCTGTTGCGGCCGCGGATGCTGCAGCGGCAGCGCCAGCTCCCACGCCGGCACCTGACAACGCGCTTGCCACGGCCTGAGCCGCCATAGACGACAAAAGGCTTGCCGAGACCTTAGGCGCCGGGATGCCGGCCTCCAGGCTCTCGATACGCTCGGCCAAAGACTCGAGCGTGAGCTCACTATCTGCCATGCATAGGCGCGTGAGCGCTATCTCAAAGCTCAATCGCACGTTAACGCTGTTGCGCAGCTCGCTCACCAACGAGGCGCAGGTAGTGAGCGCGCGACCCAAGCGATCAGGGCCGCCAAAGGCTGCCGCTTGGCTTTGATAGCGCGCAAGGTCATCGGCAGAGCAGGCAACCACGCCACCCGCACCGCCCGTAAGTGCCACGGCATAAAGGTTGCGGATATGATCGGTTACGTCGGCGGCAATCTGCACGAGGTCCTGGCCAGCGACGACCATGCGATTGAGCCACAAGAAGGCGTTGGCGGTGTCACGCACGGCTATGTAGCCGCCCAGCTCAAAGAGCGCGCCGGTGTCTGTCTGACCCAGCTGCAGCTGCGCCGCGGCAAGCGTCACGTTGCCGCCGCCGGCAACAGCCACTTGCTCGAGCGCGGTGGTGGCGTCGCGCATGCCACCTTGAGCCTTGGCGGCAATAAACTCGAGCGCCTCATCCTCGGCAGTAAAACCCTCGCCCTGACAGATGCGCCCAAGATAGCCGCATATCTCCTCTATGGAAAAGCGTCTAAAGTCAAAACGCTGGCAGCGCGACTGGATTGTCTCTGGCACTTTGTGCGGGTCTGTTGTGCACATGACAAAGACGACGTGCGCAGGGGGTTCTTCCAAGGTCTTAAGCAGCGCGTTGAACGCCGCGTTAGACAGCATGTGGACCTCGTCGATGATGTAGATCTTGTAGCGCCCGCGCGTAGGGGCAAACTGCACGCGCGAGATTATCTCCTCTCGCACGTTTTCCACACCCGTGCGGCTTGCCGCGTCCAGCTCGTAGACATCCGGGTGAGTGCCCTGGGCGATTTGCGTGCACTGCGGGCAGGTACCGTCGGGTGTGGGCGTTGGGCCGTCTTCACACAAAAGCGCTTTGGCAAGCAAGCGCGCACTGGTTGTTTTGCCCGTACCGCGCGGCCCGCAGAACAGATACGCATGGGCTACGTCCCCGCTGGCCACGGCACGTGTGAGGGTGTTTTCCACGTGCTCTTGGCCCACGACGTCTGCAAACGTGTTGGGGCGGTATTTGCGGTAGAGGGAAATCGACATCTTCGCTCCTTGGTCCGGCAAAGGGAAGGCACGCTGCATGGGCGGCCTGCCCCGGATTGTTCCTAGCTATGATACCCGCAAGTTGCGACGCAAAAGAAAACCGCTGCGTTCCAATCCGGCCTGCAATCGCGCGCAAGAAGGCGCCCATGCGCAGGCCCTGCAGCGGCGTTACTGGTCCCTACAGCAAAAAGCCCCGGCAACGCACGTGCGCTACCGGGGCTATAAGAGCTGCGTTTTGCTGCGATGAGCTTAGGGGCGCTGGCCCATGCCGCCTTCGAGCGTGACGGTCTCGCCGCTCATGAACTTGAAGTCGGGGCCGCACAGCTGCAGCACGACGCGGCCAATCTCTGTCTCGACGTTACCGTAGTGACCCATGGGAGGCATGTGGACGTTGGCCTCGTAGGCCTCGGGGTACTGGTCCTTGAAGCCCTCCAGGGCGGCAGTCCAAGCCAGCGGGCAAACGATGTTGACGTTGATGCCGTCGGGGCCCCACTCGGTGGCAGCCACGCGGCTCAGGCCGCGGATGCCCTCTTTTGCGGCCGCGTAGGCGCACTGACCGTAGTTGCCAAAGAGGCCCGCGCCGCTCGCAAAGTTGACGACAGAGCCCTTGGTCTCCTTGAGGTACGGATAGCACTTCTGCATGTAGAGGAAGGCGGAATACAGGCCGGAGTACAGCGCCAGGTTGAACTGGTCCATGGTGTGGTCTGCCAGCGAGACGCCGGACGCAGATGCCTGGGCGTTGTTCACGAGGGCGTCGATGCGGCCGAACTTTGCGATGGCCTGGTCGACGACGTTTTGCACGGTGGCCTCGTTGTCTGCGCCAGCAGAGATGTCTGCCTGCACAGCCAGGACCTGGATGCCATACTCGCGCTCGAGCTCTTCTTTAGCTGCGTCGAGTTTGGCCGTGTTACGGCCGGTAATGACGAGGTTGGCGCCCTCTTTTGCAAAGGCGATGTCGATGCCGTAGCCGATGGAGCCGGGCTCGCCATTCTTGAGCGTCGCGCGGCCCGCACCCGTCACGATGACAGTCTTGCCAGTAAAGTAACCCATGTGAACTCCCGTCTTTTGGGGTCTTGTTCGGTCTATTTGATAGTAGGCAGCAGCGGGCTTCTTCCAAAGCGTGAAAAGCCAGCCATGCCGCAAATGGGCAGATGCTACGGCAGACGAAACAGCGATAGCGAGACAGCGATGCAGCTTGCGGTTACAGGTATGTATACGTAGAGGCATACCAGCATACGTAGGGGCGGAATT
>CAYQLX010000062.1:0-10787 GCA_964418305.1 uncultured Coriobacteriaceae bacterium
TCCACGGTGCGCACGATGTCGCCGTCAACAGGCGGGCAGCTATCCACCCACTCCTGCATAGTGCCGTGGCAAGTAACAGCGCTCAGGTCCAGGCAGCCGTTGCGGCCCAACTCGCCGATGATGGCGCTCACGCCACCGACGCGGTCTAGGTCCTCGATGTGCAGCGGGCCTGCCGGCGCGATGCGCGTGATGTTGGGCGTGTTGGCGCAGACCTCGTCCCAAGTATCCAAGCTCACGGGATGGCCAGCAGTCGCGGCGATAGCCGTCAGGTGCAGCATGGTGTTCGTGCTGCCGCCAAAGGCCATATCCAGCGCCATGCCGTTTTTGATGGCGGCCGGCGTAATGATGTCGCGGATCGTGATGCCCTTCTCCAGAAGCTCCATGACCTTCATGCCAGCCTTCTTGGCCAGGCGATCACGTGCGGAGTACACGGCGGGGATGGTGCCGTTGCCGGGGAGCGCGATGCCCAAAGCCTCGCTCAAGCAGCAGATGGAGTTGGCGGTGAACATGCCGCTGCAGCTGCCGCAGGTGGGGCAGGCGGTCTCTTCAATCCACTTGCACTCCTCCTCGGTCATGGTGCCGGCCGTAACCTGACCCACGGCGTCAAAGAGGCTGTTGAGGTCTGTTTGATGGCAGCCGTCCTTGCTCTTGCCGGCCAACATGGGACCGCCGCTCACGAGCACGGTGGGCAGGTCGAGACGCAGGGCGCCCATGATCATGCCGGGGACGATCTTGTCGCATGAAGGCACAAGCACCACGGCGTCAAAAGCATGGCCCTGCACGGCGCACTCGACGCTGTCGGCGATGACCTCGCGGCTGGTGAGGGAATACTTCATGCCCTCGTGGTTCATGGCAATGCCGTCGCAGACGCCAATGGTCGTCATGCAAAACGGCGTGCCGCCTGCCATGCGGATACCGGCCTTGACGTCGTCGACGATGCGGTTGAGGTGCAAGTGCCCGGGGATGATATCGTTTGCCGAGCTGACGATGGCTACGAGCGGGCGCTCGAGCTCTTCATCGGTAAGGCCGTCGGCCCTCAGCAAGCTCCTGTGCGGAGCGCGGGCCAAGCCCTTCTTAATCTGGTCGCTTCTCATTAAAAAAGCCCATCCTTTCTCTCAAGCCGGAAGGCAAGGTAAGGATGAGCCGCAGGGCATAAGGCCAAAAGCGACAGATTGCGGTACCCAACCGATCCGGCGGTTAGCCAAGCCACACGGCAAAGATCGTTTGCTCGCAAGGCAGGGCCCTGACCGAACTGCTCCGAGTTACGTGCGTGACGTCCGCTGCTGCCCTTTGGCGTAGCTTCGGATTAGCCACCACTGACCCTTCAGCGCAGATCTGTGTTAGTAATGGGTGAGAGTACACGCTCTTAACACGCTTGCCAAGGGGCAAGGTGGGATTTTCAAGTCTGCGGCGCGACAAGCTCGATAAAGCGGATATCGTCAAAGTCTATGCGCTGGCGCACGACGCGCACAAAGCGCAGTTGAGGCACGACCTCGCTTACCATGCCCTGCGTGGTGACGTAGGCGTCTTTGTCGTAGTAGGTCACCTTGATCATGTCGCCCTTGCCAAGGGCAGCTACCGTGCGCGACAGCTCGAGCGACTCCTCCTCTGTTGGAGTATGCCGCGCAGAGGGGTGGCGCTCCTTTTGGCGGCAAAGCTCGTAGTAGCCCTTGAGCGCCATGAAGGGGATGAACTGCCTTGCGCGGTCTGCGTCGCTGATGGTGTTCTTAAAATCCGCGCTGGAAAGATGCGACGCCAACTTAGCGCCCGTCTTCATTTGCGCCGTCGTCTTTGCGCGCGGGCGTGCCGTTGGGGGCATCGCTGTAGTCGATGTCGTCGTCGGTGTAGCCGTCGTCTTCTGCGGCGTCATCGCGGTACTGCGCTGCGTATTCCTCCGGGCAGCGCTCCTTAAACTCGAGCGATGCGCGCATGCGCTGCTCGAGCTCTTCTTCCAGCAAAGCCGCCTTGAAGGTAAAGTTGTTCCACAAGGATCCTGCCAAATAGGCAAGGATGCCTAAGTCGAAGACAACCGTGCGCAGGATATCCATAGTGCCCAGCTGGTAGGTGTTGATGACCAGCACAGCAAAGGCCGTGAAACCAGCCATCTTGGCCACAACGCTGTAGTGCCTAGAAGGCCACAGATACGTCTCTTCCACGGCGATCTGCGCTGCAACGTCATGCTCATCGCGACCGTCAAAGTTGCGGCGTAGCTCTTGGCCAAAGTCCTTGAGGTCTGAAAGCTCCGCCTTAATCTGGAAGGCGCGCAGGATGCTGATGGCATAGACCATGAGCACGACGATGACCAAGCCCGATATGCGATTGCCCACCATCTGCTGGCTGCCCGTGACAAAGTACGCGATGAGGGCAGCCGTCATGGCGACGAGGGCAACGATGTGCACGACAGCGGCAATGCGAGCATACGAGCTGGCCTGCGGGATGCGCCAGGCGTAGCGCACCTCGGGGTTGTCCAGATTCTCACGTAGCGTTTCTTCGTCTACTGCCATGAGGCTTCCTTACTCGCTGTAATTTGTTGTCATACATACTAAGCGCATCTAGGCACTGTGCCCGCCCACTTGGTTGTTTCGTTGTCTACCAGTAGCTTTCTCCTGCAGGCTTGTGCCCTTGAAGACGGCGTTCTTGCCAAAGCGGTCCTTGATGGCGATCTGCGCTTGAGCCAAGGAGAGCTCTGCCGCATCCGCCTCTTGATCACTGAACAAATCCAGCGTGGCAAAGTCTGCGTCCATAAGGTTAGAGAAGCTTATGTTGACACCGCGAATCACGCGCGATGCATCCACGTTCTTGCGATAAAGCTCCTCTATAACAGGCCACAGCTTGGCAAATGAGTTAGTGCGCATGTTCAGCTTGCGACTGGCGCCGCCATGCTCGCTACGCCATCCCACATAGCGCTTGCCGTGGCCGCCTTCGTATACGCGAGCACCCGCATGTGCTGCATCGCCCTTAGGAGCCTCATAGCCAACGTAGATACTCACATGGTTGGTAACCAGGTGCTTCTCAACAAGCTCAAGCACGCTGGCGTCGCACATCTCGCGCAAAACGATAAGGGCCTCGTCAAAGCTATAGCCGCAGGCCAACACCTGGCCGTTGGTGATGCTTGAGCCTTGAGGCTCGTAGGCTTGGATCTGCGCGATGGTGCACGGCTCTATGCCGCGGCTATGCTCTATGAGAAACTGCGCGTTGACGCCAAACTCCCTATACAAAACACTTGGCGGCAGCTCGGCTACACCTTGGAGGTCAACTACGCCGTACTTGAGCAAGCGATTGGCAATACCCGGCCCTATGTTCCAGATGTCTGTGATGGGGCGGTGGTTCCAGATGCTGCGGTAGAACTGCGCCTCGTCCAAAAAGCCGATGCCGTCTTCTGCGTGCTTTGCCATGATGTCCAAGGCAAGCTTGCATAAAAACATATTGGTGCCTATGCCCGCTGTTGCTGTGATCTTAGTCTCTTTGAAGACGTCGTCCATGAGCTTGCGCGCAAACTCCCTGGCGTCCATGCCATAAAGCTCCATGTAAGGTGTAGCGTCGATAAAGCACTCGTCGATGGAATAGACATGGATGTCTTGCGGTGCGACATAGCGCAGGTAGATGCCATATATCTGGGCGCTCACGTCCATATAGTGGCGCATGCGCGGTTTGGCGATGATGTAATCAACCGTCTTGGGTATCTCGAACACGCGGCAGCGGTTGGATATGCCCAGCTCCTTCATGGCAGGGGTAATGGCCAGGCAGATGGTCTTTTCTGTCCTGTCCGGATCTGCCACGACCAAGTTGGTGGTAAACGGATCGAGCCCGCGCGCAGCACATTCTACGCTGGCATAAAACGACTTAAGGTCGATGCAGATGTACGTTTTGCCTGTGTCAGCTCCCATGCCCACATAGTAACAGGGGCCTGCGACGCAACTTTTGCAGCGCAAAAGAGAACCGCACCCCAAGGACCAAAGCCCGTCTTGAAGGCCCCAAGTCTTGGGATGCGGTCAATCCAACAGCTGGGCAGCGGCAAAAAGCGCGCCTTGCGGCCGGCTACTGCAAAAGCATCGAAATGCTCGGCAGGCAGAAGGCCAAAATCAAACCCACGCACACGATGATGGCAAGTACGCTTTTGAGCATGTTGCTGCGCTTCTTCTTTTGCTGCTCGATGAACTCCTCGAGCTCTTGCTCCTCGGCGGCGGCGCGCTGCTTCTCGTTTATGACTTTGGTGCCCATGAAGTCTCCTTCTTATCTCTTGAGGCGGTCGGATGCGTCTTCTTCCATGCGCTTGATGAGCTGCTCGCGCAGATGCTCGTCGCTTGCGCCATGGCGCACGCGACGGCGTATATCCCTTGCGGCCTGGACAATCTGGTCACGCGGCATGCCACTCACATGGACAAAGTCGTCGTAGAGGACCTTGCCGTTGACCATGGTCCATTTGACGTTGTCTTGGTTGGCCGTATAGATGACCGCCGACGCAGGATTGCTCGTGGGGTTCTGGTGGCTGTTGTGCAGATCGATGGCGATGATATCGGCCTTCTTGCCGGCTTCCAAGCTGCCGATCATATGGTCCATGCGAAGCGCCTTGGCGGCGTCGATGGTACCCATGCGCAGCATCTTATCGCCCGTCATGATGCGGTTCTTGCCAGCGTTGACAGCGCGGTTAATCATGAGGCCCACGCGCATCTCGTCGAGCATGTCGGTTGTGTCTACCGCAGCGGGACTGTCGGTTCCTATGCCAACGGTGATGCCAGCCTCCAGCATGGCATCGACCGGCGCGAATCCCATGCCGAGCTTGGCGTTGATGCGCGGGCAGTGCGCAACAGCGACGTTTTGCTGCGCGAGTATCTTGAGGTCGGTCTCATCGCACTGAACACCGTGGACAATCATGATGTTAGGCACATCGAGGATGTCCCAGTTGTAGACGTAGCGCACGGGGCTTACGCCTGCAGGCAGCCAGGGCGGCAGCTCCAAGTCGAGCTCTGCGGCAATCTGGCTTGCATGGACAGAGAACGATGAGCTGCCGTAGCGGATAAACTGCGCCTCCTCGCGGCTGCCGGCCAAATGCATGGCGACGGGCATGTTGCTGCTGCCCACATGCTTGGCGATGGCCTTGTAGACCTTTGGGTGCGTGGAATAGACCGGACCTGCGGCCAAGCCGTACGTGATGAGGTCTGTATCGGATGTCTCTTTGCTCCAGCGCTCTATATCGTCAAGCGCCTCTTGCAAGGCGCCGTCTACGTTCTCTGGGCGCATGGTCATGACTTGGCGATAAACCAAGCCGCGCAAGCCGGACTCATGCAGAGCCTTGACCGGCGAGCCAAACAGGCTGATATCTGCCAGCGTGGTGATGCCCGACGCTATGGCCTCGAGCGCGCCCAAGCGTGCGGAATCCTCCCAATCCTGGGCAGTGAAGAAAGGTTCCAAATGGAGCACAGAGCGCTTCCACTCTGCATAGGGAAGGTCTTCGAACAAGCCACGCATCGCTGTGAAGCGCATATGCGTATGCAGGTCCACGAAGCCCGGGCACAGGGCGGCCAGCCCAAAGTCACGGACCTCCTCGTCTGGGTACTGCTCTTTGAGCTCTTGGGCGCCTCCGACGGCTACGATCTTGTCATCGTGCACCAAGACGGCGCCATCCTCTATGAACGGCGCGGTGATGGGCATGACGTACTTTGCAGTGAGCAGCATGGCGACTCCTAATCCTGTTTCTTGCGGTTGAACAGGCCCTTCTTGTTGGCCTTGGCGGCCTCGCGCGCCTCCATATGGGCGCGCTCCTTCTTGCTCAGATTGCGCGTTTGCGTCTGCTGACCCTTACGGATGGGGCGCATCTTCCTAAAATCGACCACAAAAGCGGCGATGAGCGTCGAGTAACCTACCACCAGGCCCGCTGCCTGAATCTGCGTGCGTATTGGCATGAGGGCGGCAAATGCGCTGTCCTGCGTGATGACGCGCGGCGAGGCAAAACTCACGATAACGCCAAGGCAGGCCAAGACGATAAGCACGATCCACACGTTGCGGTAGTGGCGGTACTCTGCTTTGGCCATGCCGACCTTAGCAGCGGCGTTTTCTTCTTTCAGGCGCGCGTTGTTTTCTGCGCGGCGCTGCTCGCGCTCTTTCTTTTTCTCCTCGCGCGTCTTGGCCGCAGACTTCTTAGATCCGTAGTAGACCGAGCTGCCAGCGACGGACTTGGGTTTGGCGCTACCTGCGGATTTTCTTGTGACGCCCTTTTTGCCGCCCTCTTTGTAGCGGTCGTTTTGCGGATTGCGTTGACTCATACGATGCTTCTCCTTGCGGCGCTTTTGCCAAGCGCCTAAAACTGAGCAGCTGCGGCTTTTCTTAAGCCTGAGCTGCGGGGACGAACTTCTGGCCGGTGATCATCTCATAGGCCTGGATGTACTTTTGGCTCGTCGCGTCTATGACGTCTTGCGGCAGGCGCGGCGGGTTGCCCTGGCGGTCCCAGTTGGCGGTAAGCCAGTCGCGCACGAACTGCTTGTCAAAGGACGCCTGGCTATGGCCGGGCTCGTAATCCTGCGCGCGCCAGAAGCGCGAGGAATCCGGGGTAAGGACCTCGTCAGCCAAGGTGAGTTGGCCGTCGATATCGCCAAACTCAAACTTAGTGTCGGCGATGATGATGCCCTTGGAGGCAGCGTAGTCTGCCGCCGTGGAATAGACCTTGAGGGATGCGTCGCGCAGTGCGCTTGCCGCCTCTTTGCCCATAATCTCGCAGGTGCGCTCGAAGGAGACGTTCTCATCGTGATCGCCGATCTGCGCTTTGGTAGAGGGCGTGTAGATGGGCTGCGGGAGCTTGGACGAGTTGACCAAACCTTCCGGCAGCTCGATGCCACAAACCGTGCCGTTGGCGTTGTACTCCTTGAGGCCAGAGCCTGCCAAGTAACCCCTGACGATGCACTCCGCCGGATACATCTTGGCCTTCTTGACGAGCATGAAGCGGCCCGCCAAATAATCGGCATAAGGCTTGAACTGATTGGGGAGGTCTTTGACGTCGGCAGACACGAGGTGGTTCTTGATGCCGGCCTTGGCCAGCAGATCAAACCAGAACAAAGAGATGCGCGTGAGCACCTCTCCCTTATAGGGAATCTCATCTTCCAAGATGTAGTCAAAGGCCGATATACGATCAGATGCGACGATGAGCAGCTCATCGCCCAAGTCGTACAAGTCGCGAACCTTACCTTGGGAATCCGGGCGCGGTGCTATTCCAGACATGAAAATCCCCCTTGGGATAAAAGCGTATAGATGCCGCCTATTGTATGGCCTGCGGCTGCTGCCAAAGCCCTTGTTTGCCGATTAGAAAC
Organism: uncultured Coriobacteriaceae bacterium; assembly: GCA_964418305.1. GTDB lineage: Bacteria > Actinomycetota > Coriobacteriia > Coriobacteriales > QAMH01 > W2P13-069. The sequence continues at coordinate 7,302 of CAYQLX010000062.1, forward strand.
CTAAAAGCAACCATCAGGCACGGCCAAGGGCGCGGTGCGCTTACTTGCCCTTGGGCTTCTTCTTTTGCGACGACAGGGCCGCCCAGTTGAATTTAAGCTGGCCAGTTGAGCCCTTGGATGCGGCACGGCGTTTGCGCTCGGCCTCTTTGCGTGCGCGTTCGGCTTCTTTGCGAGCAGCGCGCTCGAGGCGACGCAAGTCGTTTTTGTCCATGCTGGCCAAGACGACTGGGTCGTCTGACGCCAAGGGTATGCGGATGGTAAAGGTCGAACCCTCCCCCAGCTCGCTTTCCAGCGTCACGCGACCATGGTGCTGATCGGCCACCTCTTTAACCATCGCAAGGCCTATGCCCAAACCGCCACTTGCACGGTCACGGGCGGCGTCGGCGCGCCAAAAGCGGCTGAAGACCTTTGCCTGGTCTTGCTCGGATATGCCCATACCCGTATCGCGCACGCTGATACAGGCCTCTCCGTGGTTGCGCGTAACGATGAGCGTGACGGAGCCGCCTTCCGGCGTGTAGCGCACGGCGTTGGAAAGCAGGTTGGCCGTTGCCTGGCAAATCAGATCGCGGTCGCCGCCGATGCGTACCTCCGGGTCAATCTTTGCGTCAAAGGACAGATCCGCGCTCTCTATGAGGGCTTGGTGATTGAGCGCTAAATCTGCCAAAACGTCACTGAGGTTCATGGGGGTGATCTTTGCTACGACCGTGCCGTTTTCCAAGCGGTTGAGATGCAGCAAGGCGTCTACCAAGCGGCTGAGGCGGCGCGTCTCAGAGCTGATGGTGGAAAGGCGTATCTCGTCGGCCGGAAAGACGCCGTCTTGAATGGCCTCGACGGTGGCCTGCACAGCCATGAGCGGGGTGCGCAGCTCATGTGCCACGTCGCCGATGAGCTGACGCTCGAGCTCGCGATCGCGCTCCATGGCATCTGCCATGTCGTCAAAGGCCTGGCCCAAGCGGCCAATCTCGTCATCACTCGTAAGCCCTGTACGTGCGGAGTAATCGCCTTCTTTTATGGCGAGTACGGTCTTGGATATGCGCTGGATGGGGGCGATGATGCCGTTGGCAAAGTAGATGCCCACAAACACCGCCAAGGTGACGCTTGCGATAGCCGCGATGAGCATGGCCATGTAGAGGTCTTGCTCGCCAAAAAGATGGCCGCGGCCCGCGTTCCAGACGATAAAGGCAACGGCTGCCATAAGGATTGCCGTCACCGCCGCCGTGAGGATGAACGCAGCCGTCACCTGAAAGGCAAACGACTGGCGCATGTCCTGCGGCGGGCGCTGCTTGTTGTTTTGTTCCTCTGACATGAAGCGCTATTCCTTGGGGGCTTCAAAGCGATAGCCCACGCCGTGCACAGTGTAGAGCCAAGTAGGATTGCGCGGATCGTCGCCAATCTTGGCTCGCAAGTTCTTGACGTGGCTGTCGATGGTGCGCTCGTAGCCCTCAAAGTCATACCCCAAGACCTTCTCCACAAGCTCCATGCGCGTATAGACGCGGCCCGGGTAGCGGCTCAAGGTGGTGAGCAGCTTGAACTCACTGGCGGTGAGGTCAACCTCTTCGCCCTTGACCATGCACTTGTGGCCGGCGAGGTCTATCTCAAGATCGCCAAAGGTCAAAACCTCGCGCTGAGGCTCGCTGTCTATGTGGACGCGACGCAGCAAGGCGCGCACGCGAGCGACGAGCTCGCGCGGAGAGAAGGGCTTGACGAGGTAGTCGTCTGCACCCAGCTCCAAGCCGATGATGCGGTCTTCGACCTCTCCCTTTGCAGTGAGCATGATGATGGGGATGTCGCTTGAATCGCGGATGATGCGGCACACTTGCTCGCCGGGGATGCCGGGCAGCATCAGGTCCAAGATGACCAAATCAAAGTGATGCTTCTCAAACTCCTCTACGGCCGTTGTGCCGTCGCCTACGCCGGTAACCCAGTAGGACTCGCGCTCAAGGTACGCTGCTACGGCGTCGCGGATAGCGGTCTCGTCTTCCACCAGCAAGATGCGGCGGGTATCGTTTGCCATGTCCATGCAGGTCTCCTTTTTGACTGGAGTACGTTTTGGATAGGGCAAGTGTAACGCCAACAGCGCATGTAGGGCATGCACTCCACAGGATGAGCAGAGGTGCGGCAGGCAAAGAAAAAGCCCCTTGATGGAGGGGCTTTGATTTTTATGGTGGTCGAAGAGGGACTTGAACCCCCGACACAGGGATTTTCAATCCCCTGCTCTACCGACTGAGCTACTCGACCAAGCGCTTTAGCAGCGAAGGCTATATTACCAGCTCTACAAGCGAGGTCAAGAAAAAACTTTGCGCCTTTTTCCGATTGCCCGCTTGCCGCTTCCCCCGCCAACCACTTGCGGGAAGGCGTCCTAGTTGCCAGAAGAGGACTCTGCACCGGCAGCAGTAGAGCCGTCTGATGACTCACCGTCAGACTCACTGCCGCTTTGTGCCTCGAGCTCCTTTTGCTTTTTGGCCTCCTCTTTGGCCGCCTTCTTGGCCCAGTACTTATCAAGAGCCTCCTGCACATCCGAAGGCAAGCCGGACTCCATGTCCAGATCGGCGGTGTTGGTGGCAGTGTAGTCGCAGATCTCTATCTCCTTCTTGGTGAGCTTGGGCTTTTCTCCGGCGTCGGCTTTTTGCATGAGAAGCTTCCACTGATTGATGTAGCTAAAGGTGTAGCTCACGCCGTCCACCGTGCCGGTGGTGCTGGGGCACATACCGCTGTAGAAGCCGTCGCTACCAATGCTTTGCATCTTGGTGGCAAGGGTAATCAGCTCATCGAGCTCAAGATCAGTGCTAAAGCACTTGGTGGCCTTCTCCAAGATTGAGGGGAGTTTGGATGCAGGCTGAGCGAGCACTTTCTCCACCATGGCCTTGACGAGGATGCGTTGGCACTTGGTGCGCGTAAAATCGCCCAGAGCGTAGGTCTTACGACAACGGGCAAAGATAAGTGCCTCATGCCCGGTGAGCTCCTGCGTGCCAGGTTGCAGGGTAACATCGCTGTAGTTCACGTACTCGGGAACGTTAACGGTCACACCGCCAAGCTGATCGACGAGGTCCTCCAAACCAGAGAAGTAGATCTCTGCGTAATGGGATATCTTGACGCCCGCGTATTTGCTGATCGTCTTGACGGCGAGCTTGCGGCCGCCCAGAGCATAGGCCGCGTTAATCTTCTGGGTGCCGTAGCCTTCTATCTCGACTTTGGTGTCGCGCGGGATAGACACCATGGTCACGAGCGGGGTCTCTGGGTCGATGCGGCACAGCATTATGACGTCGCTGCGAGCACGGTCGCTTGCCTCGGCGCGAGAATCGCTGCCCAAGATGAGCATCCAGTATGGGTCGATGGTCTCTTCTACCGGCTCGAGAGCCTCGGTGAGCTCGTCGTCTTGAATCTGGGCGTTGTCTTGGGCGTTCTGCCAAAACGCCAAAGCAGCCCCGCCCGCAATGCCGCAAACGAGCGCAAGCAAGATGACGACGATGATGGCCACCTTCTTGG
>CAYQLX010000063.1:0-10591 GCA_964418305.1 uncultured Coriobacteriaceae bacterium
ATGTTGCCGCCAGACCGGCGACGGTGGGGCCGTGTCAAACACGGGCTTGGTTATCAATTGCGATGATACCAAGCGCTCTCATCATCTTGAGGATGAGGTACTCTTCCTCGGAGTTTTGCTGGGAACCGCCCAAGCTCGCAATGCTCTCGCAGCGGTTAACGGTGAGCTTTTTGCCGTTGACCTTCTCTGTCTCGACAAAGCCGGCGTCGCGGGTCTTCTTGGTCCAATCCGCGATCTCTGCGATGGCATCGTCCCAAGAGATTTCTTCCCACTCGGTGGAGTAGGGACGGCGGACCAAGGGTTTGGTCTGACGGACCGTGCTCTTGACCACCTCTCTGGTCTTGGGGTCAACGACGTTGCGCAGCTGGAACATGGTTGCGCCCTTGGGACACAGGCCGCCCTGGTTGATGGGGTGGTCCGGGTCGCCTTCGAGGTTGATGAGCTCTCCGTCGCGCACAGAGCACACCGAGCCGCATCCGCCTGCACAATAGCAGCAGATGTTGGTGTATTCCTGCGTGTTGACAAGCTTGAACTCATCGGTCGCCTCGACTGCCAAAGCGGGGGCTGCACTCGTCAAGCCGTATGCCAAGCCCGCACCAGTCGCGCCAGCGACGCCCTTGAGAAAGCCTCTACGCGAAAGTTCCATATTGCTCACACTCCTTTCCTCTCTCGAATCTATATCTCTCGCCGCACGTCAAACACCTTGCAAGGCGCGCGTACGCGCGAACTCAAAACCACAGTTAATCAAGATTGAAAGGGAATGTTTAGTAGATGGCACAGTTATCTCTCGAGTGGATTATTCTTGTTGAAGATACTTCGCATATTGCAGTTGATCTGCGGCAATTGTTTCCATTCACCAACAGAGTGGTAGCGATGAGCGGAGTCGCTAGACCAAGATGCAAAGGCAGCCGCGCACAGCAAGAAAGAGGGAGCCGGGTGGCTGCGAATTGCTCCCCGACTCCCCTATTCTCTTGCTGCTTTGCAGTCAGCGCGCTAGACCTTGGAGACCTTCACCGCGCATACCTTATACTCGGGCGCCTTAGCGATGTTGTCGAGCGCGCCATTTGTGAGCCAGTTGGAGTTGCCGTCTTGGAAATGGAACGGCATCCAAGTTTGGCCTGGGTTGGTCTTATCGCTCACGCGGGCCGTGCTCTCTATGCTAGCGCGCCTGCTGGTCACGCGCACGCGGTCGCCGTCGGCGATGCCCAAAGCCTGCGCATCTTGGCTGTTGATCTCTATGAAGCTGCTGCCGGCAATCTCATTAATGCCGGGCGTCTTATCAGTCATGGCACATGCGTTGTAGTGGTACAGGATGCGCCCGGTGGTAAGCATGAGCGGGTAATCCGCATTGGGCAGCTCGGCGCTAGGACGGTACTCGGCCAGGCTGTATGTGCCCTCACCCTTTGAGAATTTGCCAACGTGCATGATGGGCGTGCCCGGATGCTCCTTGGAGGTGCAGGGCCACTGCAAGCCGCGCCCGGCGACCTCATCACTGTCGAGCCTTGCATGGCTGATACCGCCAAAGCTTGGCGTCAGGCTGGCTATCTCGTCCATGATTTGCGCAGGCGAAAGCTCTGGTTGGTCATAGCCCATACGGCGCATGATCTGCGTAAAGATCCACGTATCCGGCTTTGCACCTTCCAAGGGTTCAACCGCTTTGCGCACGCGCTGCACGCGGCGCTCCGTGTTGCTAAACGTGCCCTCTTTTTCCGCATAGGAGATACCAGGCAGCACGACGTCGGCGTACTTGGCGGTCTCGGTGAGGAAGAGGTCGTCCACCACGAGAAACTCCAAGCTCTCCAGAGCACGGATGACGTGGTTCGTATCCGGATCTGTGCGGATGGGGTCTTCACCAAAGATGAACAGGCCCTTGATATCGCCCGTGATCATCTTGGGGAAGCACTCCGTGGCCTTCGTACCCACGTTGGGATTGAGCTCGCAGCCCCAAGCCTCCTCAAACTTCTTCACGTTGTCCGGGTTGTTCAGCTTTTGATAGCCCGTGAAATCAGTAGGCATGGCGCCCATATCGCACGCGCCCTGCACGTTGTTCTGCCCGCGAATGGGGTTCACGCCGCAACCAGGGCGCCCCAATTTGCCGCAGATCATCGCTAGGTTGGAGAGACTCATAACGCCCTCTGTACCGGTGGTATGCTCGGTCACGCCCAGGCAATAGATGATGGGGGCAGCGGCAGCGGTGGCATACATCTTGGCCGCCGCGATGAGGTCGTCTTGGTCGATATCGCAAATCTGCGCCACGCGCTCGGGTGTGTACGGCTCGACGAGCTCTTTGAATGCAGCAAAACCGTCTGTGCGGTCTTCGATAAAGGCTTCATCGGACAAGCCCTCGCTGATGATGATGTGCGCCATGCCATTGGCAAAGGCCACGTTCGTGCCGGGTTTGAGCTTGAGGTGGATATCGGCATGCTTCGCCAGCCCGATGTCGCGCGGGTCTACGACGATGAGCTTGGTGCCCGTCTCCACGGCCTTACGGATGCGCATGCCCAAGACGGGGTGTGCCTCCTCGGGGTTAGAACCCACGAGCAGGATGACATCGGATTGCTCCGTGATGTCCTCTATGGTGTTTGTCATGGCTCCAGAGCCAAGTGTGGTTGCCAGACCGGCAACAGTGGGCGCGTGTCAAACACGCGCGCAGTTATCGATATTGTTGGTCTTAAACGCGGTGCGGCCCATCTTTTGCAACAGGTAGATGTCCTCGTTCGTAGAGCGGCTGCAGGCAAACGCAGCTAACGCGTCGCCACCATCGCGGTCGCGAATCTCGCTCATACGCTTAGCAACCAAGTCCAAAGCCTCGTCCCAAGTAGTGGCCTCAAACTCGCCCGTTTGAGGATTCTTCACCAGCGGCGTACGCAGGCGCTCTGGGCTATCCACAAAGTCAAAGCTCGCGCTGCGACCCTTCACGCAGAGCAAACCCTTGTTAGTGGGACCATCGGCCGGCTCAACATCGACGATGTGGCCGTCTTTTACCACGAGGTACATCTGGCAACCCGTCGCACAGTGCGGGCAGGTGGTGAGGACTTTTTCGACCTCCCACTCGCGATACGTTGCACGGCGCTTCTCCACCAGTGCACCCGTGGGGCACGCGGCGGCACAATTGCCGCAGCTCTCGCATTCCGTGGCCTTCCAGCCCTCACCAAAGGGCGCCATGATGGCGGTTCGCACACCGCGCTTGCCCGTGCGCAGTACATGGTTACGCGCTTGGCGGTTGCAGGTGCTCACGCAGCGCTGGCAACCGATGCACAGGTTGGGATCAAAGCGCAGAAACGGATTGCTGTCCATTACTGGCTTGTGCGGCAAGTGCGTAGGCAACAAGGGTTCGTGCACGTTGTAATCAAAGCAAAGGGTCTGCAGCTCGCAGGCGCCGTTTTTATGGCAGCTAAAGCAGTAGTTGGTCGTGTCCAAACCGTGCTTGTCCAGCAGAAGAGCGAGCGCCATGCGACGTGCTTCGATTACGCGCGGCGTGTTGGTACGCACGACCATGCCCTCCTGGCATGGGGTGTTGCAAGACGCGGGCAGGTTGTCCCAGCCTTCGACCTCGACCACGCACACGCGGCAAGAGCCAATCTCGTTTACGCCAGCTAAGTAGCACAGCGTAGGAATCTCGATGCCATTGGCGCGGGCGGCAGCAAGGACGGTCGTACCCTGCTCAACCTGCAGCTTCTTATCGTCGATGGTGACGTTGATCATATTCGCGTTAGACATACTGGATCCTGCCTCCCTCCATGCTGCCGCAACCGTAGTGGTCGCAGCGCAGGCAGCGCCCGCATTCCTGAATGGCCTCTTCAAGGCTCATCTCCTCTTCCACGCCGAGGAAGTCGTTTTTTCGCTCGCGGGCGGGGCGCTCCTGGATCTCAACGCGGCCGTATGGCGTGCGGTCGTTGGGAGCCGGCGCGGGCACGTCCACGTCTACGTTGAGCGTATGGTGATAGCCTAGGGCCTCGTCGATGTTACGCGCGGCAACCTTGCCGGCGCCGATTGCCTTGATGACGGTGGCAGGACCGGTGTAGCAGTCGCCGCCCACGAAGATGTTGTCGTAGCCGTTGGCTTTGAGGTCGTCGCCCGCGCAGAAGTAGGTGCGGTCCGCCTCCATGCCAAACTCCTCGAACGGCGCAGAGATAATCGCCTGCCCCACGGCAAGCAAGATGACGTCGGCCTCGACCCTGCCCTGCGGCTTGTTTGCGTCAACCGGGGCGGGACGTCCGCGTTTAACGGCGCTGATGTACTGAGGTTGCGTGATGACGGCGCAGCAATGGCCACTCTCATCGACCTCAATGCCGGCGGGGCTTTGCAGCGTGAGCATCTCGACGCCCTCTTGCATAGCGCTTTCTATCTCTGCCGGAAGGGCGGTCATATCCTCGACGCGGCGCCGGTAAATGCAGGTAACGCTTTGTGCGCCGGCGCGCACGCTGGTGCGGCAGCAGTCCATGGCAACGTTGCCGCCACCGATGACGGCCACCTTCTTGCCGGTAAAGTCCGGCAGCCAATCGCCGTCGCCGATCTTGCTCAGCAGGTCCACGGCGCTACTTACGCCGGGCGCGTCTACGTTGTCCAAGCGCAGACTCTTGCCGCCCTGTGCACCGATGGCCACGTAGACGACATCGTATTCTGCGGCGATTCTTTCCATCACGGCTGCATCGACCTGCGTCTCGTACTTCACGTCAATGTTGCCCACGCTCAGGATGGCCTCGATATCCTCGTCAAGGCGCTCACGCGGGAAGCGATACGCAGGGATGCCATAGCGCATCATGCCGCCCAGCTTCTTGCGTCCTTCGAAAACGGTCACCTTGTGGCCCATGAGCGCGAGGAAATATGCGCAGGTAAGGCCGCTCGGGCCGCCGCCGATAATAGCAACGCTGCGACCCGTATCAACGCCGCGCTGGGGCACCTCGACCTTGTTGGCAGGCATATTGTCCACGGCAAACTTCTTGATGCCGCGGATGTTGACCGGAGCGTCAATCATCGTGCGACGGCAGCGGCTCTCACACGGATGCTCGCACACCAGCGCACATGCCGTGGGAAACGGATTGTCCTTGCGGATCATCTTGATAGCACCCGCGTAGTCACCCGCTGCGGTGCAAGCGATGTAAGCAGGAACGTCCACATGCGCGGGGCACAGCGCCTCACACGGGACCTTCTGGCCGATGTCATCGGCACAACGGCGCTTGGCAACATGACTTTCGTATTCTGCGGCAAAGGTCTCCATGCTCTCGAGTGCAAGGGCGCCGCCCTGCCAGCCAATAACACAATCGCTGGTGTCACGGATATTTGTAGCCAAAAGCTTGGCCGCCTCGAGCTCTTGCTGCGATGCCTCACAGTTCATGATGCGCTCGAGCATAAGCGCAAGCTGCGGTAAGCCCTCACGGCAAGGCACACACTTGCCGCAAGTTTGATCCGCGCAAGTATTAACCAAAGAATGCGCGACCACAACGGGGCAAGTTCCCGGCGGCATCGCCTGCACCCTTCTGACAAACGATTCTGCATATGAGCCAATGTTCGCATCCGCGCTAGACGACGGACGAAAAGCAAGCTTGCCCATGTGCACCTCCTCTGTTTGACTCTCGCCTTAGCTGACTCTCTCACAAGCCACGTGCGTCAATGTTATATGACGCAGCCGAGTGTCAAATCGCTCAATCGGCACAGGGGGTTTCCGATAGGTTAAATCTTCTTTACTCGCATTACAGACGCAGGTTAAGTGCGCTATGCAACGCCTTGGGCACATGGCCGCCCACAGGCAACGGCGCGCCGCCCTAAGCGCTAGCTTTCTTGGAGCTTTCTATCCAGATCGCGCACGACGCCGCGTGCACGCTCGAGCTTGGCTGTAGCACGTGCGAGCTCCTCTTTGGCCTCCGCAATTTGCGCGCTATTAGCCAATGCATGCTCTGCCGCATCCTGCTTTCTGCCCTCAGCTTGGGAGCCGATATCTGCAATTCTTGCCTCGAGCTGCTCTATCTGAGCCTTGAGCTGGCGTTTTTTGCCAAACCCAAAGATGCCCGCATGCTCCAGAGACTCTTTAGCGCGCGCTATCTCATCGCGCGCTTGAGCCTGCTCGCGCTCTACCTTGGCCGCTACGTTATCAATCGCATTGCAACGCACCTGCTCGCGTGTATCCTCGAGCTTTTGCTCGGCGTCATGCACGTCTTGCTGTGCTGCATCAAGCTCCTTGAGCGCACGTGAGAGCTTGAGCGAGGTAACGTAGCCGGACTCCGTATAGGTGCGCAAGCTGCCCAAGGCACCGGGCGCCGTCATAACGGCAATGCGCATGGCAACACGGTTGATTTGCTCATCTGCATCACCGGTGTAGCGCGTGACAAAGAAGCGCTCGGAGAGCTTTTCTTGGTCAAAGGAAAAGCGCAGACCGCTTTCACAATACGAGCTGTTGGACGTGGCATTAATCGAGTCCATGTTCATGCCCTGCGGCTTGGCATCACACCCCAAGCTCACAGCAGGCTCATTGCTCTTTGGATTGCACTTGCTGGAAAGTGTGCCCTCCTGCGTTTGCAAAGCGCTGCCCCATGCGCACTTAGCCGCGTCAAAGGCATAAACCTCACCTGCAAATTCATCGAAGTTAAGCACGCCAGCATATGCCACGGCCAGACGCGAGTCATAAAAGGAATGGTGGACGCCCTTGACCTCGAATCTAAGCTCTATGTTGGCAAGCTTTGCGCGGTCGGCAGCATCGGGACATATCTCGTCGAAGATCGCCGCAGACTCGTCTTGAGCAAGTTGCGTGGCAGAAAAGACACCGGGCATCTTGAACCAGCCCAGATCGCGTACATCGACGCTCACGAGCAGCGCGCATCCCTGCGCGTCCACCCCTTTGACCATCCACCAGGTATCCTTGCCGCTTTTGGCATTGCGGCCGAGTTTGAGAAAACGCATCTTGGTCTCGTTTCTAGCTGTTTTTAATGCGTGTGTTTGTTTGTGCGCTTATGATACGCGCCAAAGAATGATTGGACACACATGCTAGCCAAAATTTAAGCAAGTTCCCTGCGTGCGTCGGCAAAGCGAAGAAGCTCATTACAACGCGCCATACAAGCAGCGGTCAGGCAGGCGTGATAGCGTAGATCAGCGCGAAAGGCGCCAGTTGAGCAGGCTTCCCATGACAACGGCCACGGTGCCAGCCCAAAAGATTGCAGACAAACCTACCTGCAAGATAGCAGCTGTGAAAGTGATGGAGAACAGCGGGGCAAAATACGAGAAAGCGGCCATCTTGCGCAGATCGCCGTGCAGGATACCGTGGTTCCACAACGCATAGCCCGAGCCGACGGAGACAGCGCCGCCAATGAGGCCCACCCATGCAAGAACGCCGGGCACCTCTGCTGGAAAGCCCTCCCCCGATGTAAGGAAAATGATCCACAAAACGAGCGACACGACGGGGAAGAACAGGGAGATGGCATCTTTGTCGCCGGCAAGCTTTGGCGTCACAACGGAATAGACAGCCCAAATAAAGGCCCCGAAGAGCGCGATTCCATACGAGAACGGGTTTTGCCCCACATGCTCGATAAAGGCGCTTACACTCATGCCACTGTTGCCTCCGACGGCAAAAAAGATTCCCGCTGTCGCAATCAACGCGCCGGGCACAGCAAGCGCAAGGTCGCGGCGTCCACCGCCTACCGCAGCCGAGAAGAGCACAGTGAGCGTTGGCCATAGGTAGTTCACAAGGCTCACCTCGATAGCTTGCGCAGAAGAATTCGAACATGCGATGGCAAGGGAGAAGCAGGATTCATATGTCACGAAGATTAGGCCGCTTATGAACAGATAGCGCTTGGGATAGCTCGAAATCGGATCCGGCCTGCGGGTGATGAGCAGGATAACGGAGGCCGCTGTATAGATGAGCGCCGCGGCCAAGGCAGAGCCAAAGCCATCGGTAGCCAAGCGAAGGCACGAGGTCATAAACGCCCATACAATAGGGGCGCTCATGCCGGCAATAGTCGCCTTGCTCATATGCTACTTATCCCTCCTTGGTTAAACGTAAAAATCGCATGAAAAACGGCAGCGACGCAAACGACTCCAGCGAGCCGCTGCACCGCCACCGCAAAACCTAGAAGCTCGACATCTCCAGATCCGCAAACGAGTTGCCCTCTTGGTCTTGGAGCATGAAGTAGAGCTTGTCGTCTAAGGCGAGCCTCTTGCAGGCCACGCTCATACCGAGCTTGGCCTGCGATTTGTACTCGATGCGCAGACGATTAAAGCTAAAGCCGTCCGGCAGGTTGTCGCATGCCATGCGCACGTACTGCGCATTGTTGACATGGCGGTAGTAGTCGATGTCGCTTGCACGCACCAAGATATCACCCAAATCCTCAAAACCCTCTTTGGGCATGTTGATGCGGCGTGGCAAGTACTCCATATCGAGCTTTGGGTCTATGACCATAGAGTCGTGCACATCTTGCGGCGGTTTTGCCATCTTGCCAGCCGCAAGGTCGATGAAGGGCCCAGTGCACCAACAGCAAGCAACCATCGAGCCTTGCTCATCCACAAGCGCTGTGTTGCGAAAGCCCAAGGGCCCTTTGAGCTGGTAGACGGACGTGCGCACAGAGAGACGCTCGCGATATGTGGGTCTGCGGTAGATATCCAGCTGGCGCGATGTGATGACCAGCGCCAGCTTGTCGCGCTCGAGCCAATCGGACACAAGCGGTTCTGACTCCATCCACAGTCCCGAGCAGTCCTGCATCATAGTCACGATAGACACAACGCTCTGTATGCCGTTGGCGTCGCAGTCACTGGACGTGACTACGCGCTTCATCTCGTACATTTCTCATCCTCCGATTTGGATGTTGCTTACAACGACAGCGCTAAGACCTACGCCATGCCCAGCCACGTCTGGATAACAGGTATCCAACCACCTATAAGCACGATGACGATCAGGATGGGCAGCACGTAAGTAAGGTACGCGCGTGCCCATTTGGGGAACTTGAGGCCCTGACCTTGGTCTGCCTCGACCAAGAAGTTATCAAAGCCCCATGCTTTCTTCCTCGTGCAAAAGAGCAGGATGATCAAGCCACCCAAGGGCAGAATGTTATTGGAGACGAGGAAGTCCTCAAAGCTCTGGATATCGCCTATGCCGGGGATAACCACGTCAGACAAGACGTTAAAGCCTAGCAAGCACGGCAAGCTCAAGACAAAGAGGAGCGCTCCGTTGACAAGGCAGGACTTGGTACGCGATGTGCCCCACAGGTCAATAGAAAAACTCATGATGTTCTCAAAGACAGCAATCACGGTTGAAAGCGCCGCAAAGGCCATGAAGAGGAAGAAGAGCGTGCCCCACAACCTGCCTGCCGGCATCATGCCAAAGACGTTGGGCAGCGTGATGAAGACGAGGCTGGGGCCGCTGTCGGGCTCGACGCCAAAGGCAAAGCAGGACGGGAAGATGATAAGACCAGCCATGACAGCAACGAGCGTATCAACGCCTGCAATGCGCACAGCCTCGCCGCTGATGGAGCGGTCGCGGGACATGTAGCTGCCAAAGATGGTCATGGATCCAATGCCAACCGACAACGTGAAGAACGCCTGACCCATAGCCGCGTACACGGCCTCTGCCGTGTCCATAATGCCATCGCCAACAAGGTTGCTAAAGTCCGGCACCAGGTAGAACGCAAGGCCGTCTGCCGCGCCAGGAAGCGTGACCGCACGCACGACGAGAATAGCCAAGATGACAAACAGCGCTGCCATCATCACCTTGGTGACCTTCTCAACGCCGCCTTGCAAGCCGCGCAGGCACACGACGACGCCTAAGACAACCGTGATGAACATGTAGACGAGCATCTCTGCGGGGTTTGCGAGCATATCGGCAAAGACGTTTGCCGCTTGATCTGATGAGACCCCCACGAGCTGGCCGGTGGCCATCTTGACGGTAAAGGCCAGCATCCAGCCGGCAACCACCGTGTAAAACATCATGAGCAGGTAGTTACCCGCGATGCCGAGGTACTTGTAACGATGCCATTTGGTGCCAGCCGGTTCAAGGGCGTCGTAGCAGCGCGCCATACCCTTTTTGGCCGCGCGCCCCACGGCAAACTCCATGATGAGGATAGGCAGCGTAAACACGGCCAAGAAGATGATGTACATCAGCACGAAGGCGGCTCCACCGTATTCGCCTGTGATGTAGGGGAAGCGCCAGACATTGCCCAAGCCGACGGCGCATCCCGCGCTCACCAAGATAAAACCAAGGCGCGAGGCAAACTGCTCGCGCGACGGCGAAGCCGTCTTATCAGATCCCATAGTGCTTCTCCTTCTTGAAAGCGCATCCTTGCGCTACAGGAATGTCATCCAACCAACCTGCAGAGGATACAACAAGCTGGCAGGAACACGGCGTCTCAAAGCGGTGCGCTGCGGCAGGTGACGTACACAAATCTGACGGCAGGTATGAGCGTTGCCGCAACACAGGCAGCGGCAAAAGCCCACGCCAAAAGACGGACGTTTACGCTACAATAGCCGCTTGTGTCGCCTCCGTAGCTCAGGGGATAGAGCACCGCTCTCCTAAAGCGGGTGTCGTACGTTCGAATCGTATCGGGGGCACCACAGTATTCTCGCAGGTCACGAGTTGTTTCTCGTGGCCTGTTTGCTTTCTTCAAGCAAG
>CAYQLX010000064.1:0-10582 GCA_964418305.1 uncultured Coriobacteriaceae bacterium
GGAACATTGCAGCAAAAAGCAACACCGCATCACAAACAAAAGTCAGCGAGCGTTGTGATAGTGCGCAACAAAAAGCCGCTGCAGCTAAAAAGCTGCAGCGGCTTCATAGATGATTTGCGAGGAGATTTTGTTCCTGCCGAGGCGCGAGAGGGCGACGCGTACTTTTGTTACGCGAGCCCTCTCGCAACAAAGGCAGGGGCAAAATCAACCGCAAATCTAAAGTTTGATCTCGATGTCAACGCCTGCCGGCAAATCAAGACGCATCAGGGAATCCACGGTGTTGGGCGTGGGATCGAGGATGTCGATGAGGCGCTTGTGGGTGCGCATCTCAAACTGCTCGCGGGAGTCCTTGTTGACATGGGGCCCCTTGATGACGGTGTAGAGGTTGCGCTCGGTGGGCAGGGGGATCGGGCCGCTCACGCGGGCACCGGTCTTTTGGGCAGTGTCCACGATGAGCTTCGCGGACTGATCCACGATCTCATGGTCATAGCCCTTCAGGCGGATGCGAATCTTCTGATTAGGCATCGTAATTCCTTCCTAAGTACAAAGCCTGCGGCTAGTTGCCGGACTTAGCGATGATCTCTTCGGCGACGTTTTTGGGAACGGGATCGTACTGCGCGAACTGCATGGTGTAGCTTGCGCGACCCTGGGTGCTAGAGCGAAGGTCGGTTGCATAACCGAACATCTCGGACAGCGGCACGTTGGCCTTGATGGCAACGGCTGCGCCGCGCTCCTCCTGGCCTTGGATCATGCCGCGGCGGGAGCTAATGCCGCCCATAACGTCACCCATGTACTCCTGCGGAGTCTCGACCTCGACGGCCATCATAGGCTCGAGCAAGACCGGATCGGACTTGCGCATGGCCTCCTTGATGGCCAAAGAGCCGGCAACCTTAAAGGCAGCCTCGGAGGAGTCGACGTCGTGGTAGGAGCCGTCGATGAGCTCGACGCGAACGTCGAGAGTGGGGTAACCGGCGATAACGCCGTTTTCCAGAGCTTCCTCGATGCCCTTGCCGACGCTGGGGATGTACTCCTTGGGGATAACACCGCCGACGATCTTGTTCTCGAAGACAAAACCGCTGCCGGGCTCACCCGGGTACATGTTGATAACAGCGTCGCCGTACTGGCCACGGCCACCGGACTGGCGCTTGAACAGACCGCGAGCGTTGAGGACCTCGTGGCCCGGCTTCTCGCGGTAGGCAACGCGAGGAGCACCCGTGTTGCAGTCGACCTTGAACTCGCGCTTGAGGCGGTCGATGATGATCTCCAGGTGAAGCTCGCCCATGCCAGCGATGATGGTCTGGCCGGTCTCCTCGTCCGTGTGGACGCGGAAGGTGGGATCCTCTTCTGCCAAACGAGCCAAAGCCACAGACATCTTGTCCTGCTCGGCCTTGGTCTTGGGCTCGACAGCGATGTCGATAACAGGCTCGGCGAACTCGATGGACTCGAGCACGATGGGATGAGCCTCGTCGCACAGGGTCTCACCGGTGGTGGTGTTCTTCAAGCCGACAGCAGCGCAGATATCGCCAGCGCTGATGAAGTCGATGTCATGCTGCTCGTTGGAGTGCATCTCCAGCAGGCGGCCGATGCGCTCCTTCTTGCCGTTGACGGAGTTGATGACATAAGAGCCAGCATCCAGACGGCCAGAGTAGCAGCGCAGATAAGTGAGCTTGCCCACGAAGGGATCGGTCATGATCTTGAAGGCCAGAGCCGCAAACGGAGCCTTCTTGTCTGCCGGACGCTCCTCCTGCTCGTCAGTATCAGGGTTGGTGCCGACGATAGCGGGAACATCGAGCGGGCTGGGCAGATAATCGACAACAGCGTCGAGCAGCTCCTGCACGCCCTTGTTCTTGTAGGCGGAGCCGACGAAGACGAGGTTGAGCTCGCCTGCGATGACGCCCTTGCGCAGAGCAGCCTTGATCTGCTCGACGGTGACGTCCTCCTCCATGAGGATGGCTTCCATGAGCTCCTCATCGAAGTCTGCCGCAGCGTCCATGAGCTCCTGGTGCATGGCCTCTGCCTCGGCCTTGAAGTCATCGGGGATGGCGTCCATGCGCTCGGGGTAGGTCATGCCCTTGTCGTCTGCCTTGAAGTCCCATGCCTCCATGGTGACCAAGTCGATGACGCCCCAGAACTGATCCTCTGCGCCCATGGGCAGCTGAGCAGCGACGGCGTTGGCGCCCAGACGGTCCTTCATGGTCTGGATAGCATGCTTAAAATCGGAGCCGACGCGGTCGTACTTGTTGATGAATGCGATGGTGGGAACGTTGTAGCGCTTTGCCTGGCGCCAAACGGTCTCGGACTGGGGCTGCACGCCTGCGACAGCGTCAAAGACAGCAACAGCGCCGTCCAGAACGCGCAGGGAGCGCTCGACCTCGGACGTGAAGTCCACGTGGCCCGGGGTGTCGATGATCTGAATCTTGTAGGTGTCGCCACCCTCGTTGCCGGAGGGGTAGTTCCAGAAGCAGGTGGTAGCTGCAGACGTAATGGTCACGCCGCGCTCTTGCTCCTGCACCATCCAGTCCATGGTTGCAGCGCCCTCGTGCACCTCACCAATCTTGTGAGTCTTGCCGGTGTAGTAGAGGATACGCTCGGTTGTAGTTGTCTTGCCGGCATCGATGTGAGCCATGATGCCGATGTTACGGGTGTTCTCCAGAGAAACCTTTTTAGCCATTTCCTACCACACCCTAGAAGCGATAGTGGGAGAAGGCGCGGTTGGACTCGGCCATCTTGAAGACGTCCTCGCGCTTCTTGACAGAAGCGCCGGTGCCGTTGGCAGCATCCATAATCTCTGCCGCAAGACGCTCGGCCATGGAGCGCTCCTTGCGGGCACGGGAGAAGTTGACCATCCAGCGGATGGCCAGCGTGGTGGAACGACGGCTGTTGACATCCGTGGGGACCTGGTAGGTTGCGCCACCAACGCGCTTGGGCTTGACCTCGACGGTGGGGCGGACGTTTTCCATAGCCTTCTTGAAGACAGAGAGAGCGTCCTCGCCGGTCTTCTCTGCGACGATGTCGAAGGCACCGTAGACGATGCGCTCGGCGGTGGACTTCTTGCCGTCCAGCAAGACCTTGTTGATCAGCTGGGTGACGAGACGGTTGTTATATACAGCGTCCGGCTGAACCTCGCGACGGACTGCAGCATTACGACGTGGCATGTTCTAGATACCTCCCTTACTTCTTATCCTTGGGGCGCTTGGCGCCATAGCGAGAACGGGCCTGCATGCGGTTGCTCACAGCAGCTGCATCCAGCGTGCCGCGGATGATCTTGTAGCGGACACCGGGGAGGTCCTTGGTACGGCCGCCGCGCAGCAGAACCATGGAGTGCTCCTGGAGGTTATGACCCTCACCAGGGATGTAAGCGGTGACTTCCATGCCGTTGACGAGGCGAACACGAGCAACCTTACGCAAAGCGGAGTTAGGCTTTTTGGGGGTTGCGGTGTAGACGCGAGTGCAAACGCCGCGCTTTTGCGGGTTGCCCTTGAGTGCGGGGGACTTGGACTGCTCCACCGCGCGCTTGCGGCCCTTGCGGACCAGCTGGTTAATGGTAGGCAATTTTTTCTCCTTACTTGCTACCTTCTTACAAACGTTTTGGCGCTCCTTGGCGCCAACCCATGATGAGATGTCAGGTTCTGCCTGGCCGCAGACAAAGCTGCGTAAAGCCAAGCGGAGCCCGACACCAGCACGTATCGTGGGCATAGGCATCTCCAGAGCTGGAGACGCGATTTGGTAGATTACGCTCACAAACCAAACTCGTCAAATGCCACGCCCCCGGGTGTGTCCCTCATAGAACCCTGCATTGACCTGCGATGAAGCGCGATTCTGGCAAATTTTCTTCGAATTTTTCTCAAAGCGCGCTTGCGTCTTAGCCTCGATGGGCGGCCCTCCCCTTGCGCTTGGAGCCCTAACAGCAGGCAGGGCCCGCAAGCGTTTTGCTTACGGGCCTTGTTGTTGCCGTTTGCAGCTACGGTCTTGCTATGCGCCGCTTGAGGCTACTCCTCGTCGTCGAGGCTGGAGTCTTGGCCCTCAGTCATACCAAAGCCTGCTCCGAGCAGCTCCTCGAGCATAGCGTCATCCTCTGCAGAGCGGGGCTTGATCATAGGCGTGCCGATCATGTCATCCGGGTCTGCGCTGTAGCTCTTGGGAATCTCTGCTCCGCCGTACTCTGCAGAGTCAGGCGAGAAGAGCATCTCGAGCAGCTGGGCTGCATCGGGCTCCTCGGCAGAGGTCTGATCCTCGAGCAGGTAGGACAGGTCGCGCTCGGCAAGACCTGCTTTGAGCTCCTCGATGGCCTTAACGCCAATGCCCTCGATGCGGAAGAGCTCGTCTTCTGTCTTGCCTACAAGGTCGCCAACGGTCTCTATGCCGGCCTCGCTGAACTTGTTAGCCCAGCGCTGGGAGACACCCAGGTCGTCAAAGAGATAGAGCTTTGCGACTTCGGGGGCCAGGGTGTGGCCGCCAATGGTGTAGCTGCCCAGATAACCCATGCCCGGGCCGCCGATGTAGCTCTCTCCGTCGATGGACCACTCCTGCGGCTGAGGCAGCAGGGACTCGGTTTCGCGAAGCTCTTCGGGTGCCCAATCAGGCAACTGCTCGACGACGCCGCCACTGCGATCGATCTTCTCGCCCTTGTAGGTGAGCTGCAGATCGCGATAGCGATGCAGACCGGTGCCTGCGGGGATGGGCTTGCCCAGGATGACGTTTTCCTTGAGGCCCACCAAATCGTCGTGCTTGCCCTCGATGGCGGCATCGGTAAGGACCTTGGTGGTCTCCTGGAACGATGCAGCAGACAGGAAGGAATCGGTGGCCAAGGATGCCTTGGTGATGCCCAAGATGAGCGGGGTGGCGGTGGGAGCAACACCGTCTTGCATCATGATGCGCTCGCACTCCTCCTCAAACTCGTAGCGGTTGACCTGAGCGCCCGGCAGGTAGTCGGAGTCGCCCGGATCGAGCACCGTCATCTTGCGCAGCATCTGGCGCGCGATGACCTCGATGTGCTTGTCGTTGATATCCACGCCCTGGCTGGTGTAGACGTCCTGGACCTGCTCCACGATGTAGCGCAGGGTCGTGTTGACATCGGTGAGGCGCAGCAAATCATGCGGGTTGATCGAGCCGCGAGTGAGCTGCTGGCCCACCTCGACGGTGCACATATCTTCAACACCAGGCATGAGCTGAACGCGAGTGGACGTCGTGTACTCCACGACCTCGCCGTCTTCGTTGCTGATGGACAGGATGCGGGAGTCTTTGTCGCCACTGATCTGCAGCGTGCCGCTGATCTCTGCCAAGACGGCCTCGCCCTTGGGCTTGCGTGCCTCGAAGAGCTCGGTAACGCGAGGAAGACCGCCGGTAATATCGCCGCCGGCAACGCCGCCAGTGTGGAAGGTACGCATGGTGAGCTGGGTGCCAGGCTCGCCGATGGACTGAGCAGCGATGATGCCCACCGCGGTGCCCAGGTTGACAGGGCGAGCGGCTGCCAAGTCGTAGCCGTAGCACTTCTGGCAGATACCCTTGTGGCTGTGGCAGGTCATGACCGTGCGAATCTTGACGGACTCGACGCCTGCGTCCTTGAACGTGGCCAGGATGTCTGCGTTCTCTATGTAGTTGTTGGCCTCGAGCATAACCTCGCCGGTAGCGGGGTTAACGACGTCGTCTGCGACTACGCGGCCAACGAGGTTAAGGTCAACCTCGCCCTTTGCCGTGAGCAGCTTGAAGTCGATGCCATCGGTGGTGCCGCAATCGAGCTCGTGGACGATGACGTCTTGCGCGACATCGACCAGGCGGCGAGTAAGGTAACCAGAGTCTGCAGTACGCAGTGCGGTATCGGCCAGACCCTTACGAGCGCCGTGAGTGGATACGAAGTACTCCAAAACGGTAAGACCCTCGCGGAAGTTAGCCTTGATGGGGTGGTCAATCGTCTCGCCGCGCGGGTCGGCCATGAGGCCGCGCATGCCGGCGAGCTGACGAATCTGCTTGATGTTACCTCGAGCACCAGAGAACGCCATCATGTAGATGGGGTTGAACTTGTCAAAGTTATCGGCCATGGCCTCACCGACGGCCTCGTTAGCCTCATTCCAAACAGCGATGACCTGGCGCTTGCGCTCTTCTGCAGAAGAGAAGCCCATCTCGTACTCTTCTTGAATCTCTGCCACGCGCTCGTCTGCGTCAGCCAAAATCTGTGCCTTTGCAGGCGGGATAGTGGCGTCGTAGACAGACACGGTGATGCCAGCGCGCGTCGCGTAATGGAAGCCCGTCGCCTTGAGGCCGTCCAGAATCTGGCACAGCTCCGGCGTGGGATACGTGTTGGCGCAATCCTCCACCAAGCGGCTGATCTCTTTCTTGTTCATGCCGTAGTTGATGTAGTCATGCTCCTTGGGCAGGATAGAGTTGAAGATGATGCGGCCGATGGTGGTCTCGATGCGCTCGCCCGCCTTGTACTCGACAGCATCGTCGTAGCTGGTAAGTACACGGGTGTCGTACTTGAGGCGCACCTGGATCTTGGCCTGCAGGTCTACATCTGCACGGGCGTCGTAGGCGTTTTGGGCGTCCTTGAAGTCCATGAAGACACGACCCTCGCCCGGGAACCCGTCGCGGGCCGCGGTGAGGTAGTACAGACCGATGATCATATCCTGCGTAGGCACAGCCAGCGGCTTGCCATGTGCAGGCGATTTAACGTTGTTGGCGCTGAGCATGAGCACGCGGGCCTCTGCCTGAGCCTCTGCTCCCAAGGGGACGTGCACAGCCATCTGGTCGCCGTCGAAGTCTGCATTAAAAGCGGTGCAGACGAGCGGATGCAGACGGATGGCCTTACCCTCGACCAAGACCGGCTCGAAGGCCTGGATGCCCAAGCGGTGCAGGGTTGGTGCGCGGTTGAGCAGCACGGGGTGATCGCGGATGACCTCTTCCAAGACGTCCCAAACCACATAGGCGCCACGATCGACCATGCGCTTTGCAGCCTTGATGTTGGCGGCATGCTCGAGTTCTACCAGGCGCTTCATGACAAAGGGCTTGAAGAGCTCCAAGGCCATCTGCTTAGGAAGACCACACTGGTGAATCTTGAGGGTCGGGCCGACGACGATAACGGAACGACCGGAGTAGTCGACGCGCTTGCCCAAAAGGTTCTGGCGGAAGCGGCCCTGCTTACCTTTAAGCATATCGGCGATGGACTTGAGGGGACGGTTGCCCGGGCCCACGACAGGACGGCCGCGACGGCCGTTGTCGAAGAGAGCATCCACTGCCTCTTGCAGCATGCGCTTCTCGTTGTTGACGATGATGTCGGGCGCAGACTGATCCAGAAGCTTCTTAAGGCGGTTGTTGCGGTTGATGACGCGACGATAAAGATCGTTAAGATCGGACGTAGCAAAACGGCCACCGTCGAGCTGCACCATGGGGCGCAGATCGGGCGGAATGACAGGGATAACGTCCAAGATCATATCGCGCGGGCGGTTGTCGGAGCGCACGAAGGCCTCCACGACCTTGAGGCGCTTGATGGCCTTGGCGCGGCGCTGACCCTTGCCAGTCTTGATGGTCTCACGCAGCTCGGTTGCGGTTGCCTCCAGGTCCACGGCGTCCAGAAGGTCGCGCACGGACTCGGCACCCATGCCGCCGCGGAAGTAATCGCGGTAGTTGGCGCGCATCTCGCGGTAGAGAAGCTCGTCTTGGATGAGCTGCTTGGGCTCGATCTTCATGAAGGTATCCAGAGCCTCTTGAGCCAGCTCCTTCTTCTCTTCGAACTCCTCCATGAGGTCGTTGATCTCTTCTTCGACCTCTTCTGCGGTAAGGAGGTCTTCCTCGTCGTAGACGCGCTCGCCGTTTTCATCCAGATAGTCCACCGACTGACGGCGCACATCCTCGATGAGCTTGTCGCGCTCTGCATCGATGTCGAGCAAAGACTGCTCGAGCTCCTCGCGCAGCTCGTCTGCGTCTTCCTCACGGGCCTCTTCGTCAACCCAAGTGATGATGTTGCAGGCGTAGTAGAGGACCTTCTCCAGATCTTTGGGGCTGATGTCGAGCAAGTAGCCCAGACGCGACGGAGAACCCTTGAAGTACCAGATATGGCTTACGGGCGTGGCAAGCTCGATGTGGCCCATACGCTCGCGGCGAACCTTGGAGCGCGTGACCTCGACGCCGCAGCGCTCGCAGGTGATGTCTTTAAAGCGGATGCGCTTGTACTTGCCGCAGGCGCATTCCCAATCCTTAGTGGGGCCAAAGATCTTCTCGCAGAACAAGCCGTCTTTTTCCGGCTTGAGGGTGCGGTAGTTGATGGTCTCTGGCTTTTTGACCTCACCGTAGGACCAGGAGCGGATTTTCTCGGCGCTAGCAAGGCCGATGTGGAACTGATCGAAGTTATTGACGTCAAACTCGGTCATTGTCTATTCCTCCTCCTCATCGGTGTTGCTCGTTGTTACCAGTTCTTCTTCTTGCTCGTCTTGCAGATCAGCCAAGCCGCTCGTTAGAAGGTCGAGGGCATCGATTTCTTCTTCGGGCTCTTGTTGAGCGTTTGCAAGACCGATCAAAGTTTCTTGCTCTTCTTGCTCTTGTTTGTTGTCCTTGCTTGCATCGTGGCCAGTCAGACGCACATCCAAGCACAAGGACTTCATCTCTTTGACCAAGACCTTGAAGGACTCGGGTATCTCTGCGGGCGGGATGTTTTCGCCCTTGACAATGGCCTCGTAGGTCTTGACGCGACCGGCCGTATCGTCGGACTTGACCGTCAAAATCTCCTGCAAGACGTTGGACGCGCCGTAGGAGTACAGCGCCCAAACCTCCATCTCGCCAAAGCGCTGGCCGCCAAACTGTGCCTTGCCGCCCAGAGGCTGCTGTGTGATGAGGCTGTAAGGGCCAGTCGAGCGAGCATGGATCTTGTCATCGACCATGTGGGACAGCTTAAGGATGTAGGTCTGACCCACGGTAATGGGCTCGCGGAACTTCTCACCCGTGCGGCCGTCAAAGAGCTCTGTCTTGCCGGTGGAGCTTAGCTGCGGGACGAAGCGCTCATGGAGCTTATCGCCCAGGCGCGCCTTGACCTTGTTCATGAGGTTGGCGTTGGCCTTGATGATGCACTCGGAAATCTCATCCTCTGTCGCGCCGTCAAAGATAGGCGTTGCGAGGTAGAAGGGACCATCGACGGGTTCGTCAGTGCCATCCTCGTTCCAAGCGTTGAGCGCGGCCCAACCAAGGTGGTTTTCCATCAGCTGGCCGACGTTCATACGGGAAGGAACGCCCAGGGGGTTCAAGATGACGTCGATGGGCGTGCCATCTGCCATGTAGGGCATATCCTCGACCGGCAGAATGCGGGAGATAACACCCTTGTTACCATGACGGCCAGAGAGCTTGTCGCCCTGCTGAATCTTGCGCTTTTGCGCGACGAAGACGCGTACGAACTCGTTGACACCGGGGTTGAGCTCGGCGCCAGCAGCGCGCGAGAACTGATCCACGGCGATAACGCGGCCGCCTGCGCCATGAGGCACCTTGAGCGACGTGTCGCGGACCTCGCGGGCTTTCTCGCCAAAGATGGCGCGCAGCAGGCGCTCCTCGGCGGTGAGCTCGGTCTCACCCTTGGGGGTGACCTTGCCTACCAGCACATCGCCGGGATGGACCTCGGCGCCGATGCGGATGATGCCGTCAACATCGAGGTTGGAGAGCATATCCTCGCTGATGTTGGGAATCTCTCGGGTGATCTCTTCAGGCCCGAGCTTGGTATCGCGAGCATCAATCTCATAGGCGTGGATGTGGATGGAGGTGAGCAGGTCTTCTGACACGACGCGCTCGGACACGATGATAGCGTCCTCGTAGTTGAAGCCCTCCCACGGCATGTAGGCAACCATGAGGTTTTGACCCAAAGCCAGCTCTGCGTGATCGGTGGAGGGGCCGTCGGCCAGGCAATCGCCCGCTACGACCTCGTCGCCAAAGCGCACGAGCGGCTTCATGTTGACGCAGCCACCCTGGTTAGAGCGCTGGAACTTAGACAGCGTGTAGGTGTCGACCGTGCCGTTGTTGTTGGTGATCTCTATGCGCTGAGCATCCACATAAGTGACGGTGCCGCTGTTAACAGCCAAGGGCAGCTCGCCGGAGTCGATGGCGATGCGATGCTCGATGCCGGTACCCACGAGCGGAGCGGTGGGACGCAGCAGAGGCACAGCCTGGCGCTGCATGTTGGAGCCCATGAGGGCGCGGTTTGCGTCGTCGTGCTCAAGGAAGGGAATCAAAGCGGTAGCGACGGAGTTCATCTGGCGCGGAGAGACGTCCATGTAGTTGACTTGAGAAGGAAGGACGTCGTCGGGGTCGCCAAAGATGCCATCGGCGTTTTTGGTACGGCACAAGACGGTCTTGGCCGGCACGAACTTGCCGTCGACCGTGGTGCCAAACTCACGGGTCTTCTCGTCGAAGGACTCGTTTGCCTGGGCGATAGTGTAGTTTTCTTCCTCATCTGCGGTGAGGTACTCGACCTCATCGGTGACCTTACCGTCCACGACCTTGCGGTACGGGGTCTCGATGAAGCCAAAGGGATTCACGCGGCCATAAGTTGCCAGCGAGCCGATGAGGCCGATGTTGGGGCCTTCAGGGGTCTCGATGGGGCACATGCGGC
>CAYQLX010000065.1:0-4030 GCA_964418305.1 uncultured Coriobacteriaceae bacterium
GACCGGACTTGGCAGCCTTGACGGTCACCTTGTAGGTGCCCTTCTTGGTGCCCTTGTTGATGGTCACCTTGCCCTTGGAGGACACAGAGACGCCAGCCTTCTTAGCAGCCTTGGTCACGCTGTAGGAGACCTTGCCGTTGTTACCGGCAACCTTGATGGTGACAGTCTGCTTAGACTTCTTGACCTTGGCAAACTTGATGGTCTTAGAAGCAGGGGTCACCTTAAGGCTCTGGACCATAGTGCCGTTGTAAGAGGAATGGTT
This sequence comes from uncultured Coriobacteriaceae bacterium, assembly GCA_964418305.1. GTDB lineage: Bacteria > Actinomycetota > Coriobacteriia > Coriobacteriales > QAMH01 > W2P13-069. The sequence continues at coordinate 263 of CAYQLX010000065.1, forward strand.
CTCAGAGGTCCAGGTGCTGGTGGGCTCGAAGCCGTTGAAGACAAACGCGTTGCCATCGCTACCCGTGGTGCTGCCATCGATCGCCTTGTTAGCTAGCACGCGAACAATCGTCGCGTCGCTGGTCTTGTTCTTGGTGAAGTACTGGTAACCAGCCTCGAACTTGGCCAGGACATTAGAGACGTTGAAGCTGTTGCCGATAGTGGCCAAAGAGGTGCCGGCAGGCAAAGACGCCTTAGCATAGCCCCAAGACATAACCTCGCCGAGGTTGGCAGATTTGATGTGATAGACCTTGTTGAACCAGAACGTGGAGAGCTGCATGTTGGGGAACAGCTCGGGATAGAAGCAGTCCATGGCGTAGGCGCCGTAGATTAGCTTCTCCATAGTGAAATTGGAGCCGTTGGTGATAGCCGGGGAGGCAGCAATGTAGCTGATTTTGGAAGCCTTCTTAGCATTGGCAGGCGTCGCGTTCTGCTCAATCCAAGACTGCCACTCAGAAGCAGTGACGGAGTTCTGCGGGCTATAAATGACATCGCAGCTGGCCAAGTCGTCAGCCGTGGCGTTGTACAGCGTGAAGGTGGTAGTGGAGTTGTCATTGCTGGCCACAGAGCCACCGGCACTGCGTGCTTTGTAAACGCTATCAGTAGAAAGCTGATCAACAGCAAGCGGGGACCAGCTGGCGCGGCCATCCATGGAGCCTTGGCCGATGCACTCGGTGTAGTCGTACACAGCAACAACCACATGCGTGGAATCAGTGATTACCGTGGTCTTACCGCTGCGGTCGGTCGAAGAATAGTTGGCCGGATATGCGACATAAGCGACCTTCTTCTTATTAACGGTGCCGTCAGCAATCTTGGACAGCGTGTAGTACACGGAGCCGCGAGCAAGCTTCTCGATGTTCAAAGCGCACTCGGTCACAGACTCGCTGTAGCGGTTGGAGCGAGGAAGCTTGTTGACAGTCTTCCAGTCCAGAGTCTCACCGCTGCTCAGGCCGGGGTTGCTGGCCGTGGAGCTGATGATCTTCTCAGATGCGTTCGCCAGCTCGTAAGCAGAAGCCACGAAGGAGTAGGGGCTGTTGTTGTTGGGCTGGATAACCGTGGGGTTATACGTGGAGTCGCCGTAAACAGCAAAGCTGCTGTCGTACTTGCCGTCTTCGCCCGCGTTAGGAGCGTAGGTGCCGTTTTTAGTCGCGGTGGCAGAGTACTGGCCGTCGTTGATCTGCTTCACATAGGTCGCCGTGGCGCTGGCGTTCAGATTGTTGTTAAGCCAGACAACCTCGGGGCGATACTTGAAGCCGCACCACACGCCAGAGGCAGAATCCCAGTCAGAGCCGCCGTTGGACGTAGTGGAAACCGTCGTCCAATCGGAAGCGGTCTTGTTTTGTGCCTCTGCATAGAAGTTATAGAACGTGTTCCAGTTGTAGGCATTGGGGCTCTCATTGGCGCTGGTAGCCCAAATGCCCACCATGGAGTTCTTCTGTGCCTGCACGTAGTTAGTGACCTTGGCGTTGCCGTTGCCACCGTTGCCATAGTAAGCGCTGTTGGAAACGCCCAGGTAGTCGGGGCCAGACGTAGACCAAGCCTCTGCCCACGTGGTGAGCACCTTGTACTGGGTAGCGCCCTTGGTGTTGGCGGCCACCACATTACCGTCCTTGTCCTTCCAGACCGTATTGGTCATGGGAGTAGTGGGAACGGTCCAGTTAGCACCAGAGCCGCCGTTGATATCGCTGATGTCGGTCGTAGCGCTAGCGAAGGCCATGGCGCTTGCGCCCATGGTTGCGCCAACTGCGACCGCAGATGCCACACAGACACCAGCGACCCATTTCTTGAACTTCAAATCCAATCTCCTTCCGTTTCTGGGGACGCACGGCAACTTACCGTGCACGCCCACTTGGGCGCCCCATTAACACCAACATTTATAGCTTCATAAAGAATAAACTCCAAAATGTTTATTCTTTAGTGGCTATCAACATAAAGGCACGCGTCCAATCACTCTCCAATGATTCCTAAAGCCTGAATGATTTGAAGAAGTACTTGACGTTGCCAAGCTGCTCGCGAGCCGCCTTGTAGAACCCGCTGTAAAAGTGCTCTATATCGTCAACACTTTGTTCGTTCACGTTGCCCTTACCATACGTGAGCTCTGAGTAGCAAACGGCAAGTGAGCTAAACTTCACGCCCGCAGTGTTGTTAAATGCCTCGAGCGCGGTATCTGCGCTAACGCCAAACTCGTTCATGGTCTGACCGCTTGGCACCACAACGCCGATGCGCTTGATGCGACCCAGCAAGAACAAGAACAGGGCCGCAAACTCTTTGCTCGCCCCCATGGCTTGGAACTTGGCGAGCCTACGCTTGCGCCACATACGACGGCCGACAAAGTAAGCGATTATCAAAAGCAAGATTGCCACCAGAATGCCCAAAAGCAACGGACGCACCGACGGGTTTTGCTGGAGGTCAAAGGTATCTTGCAAGGAGTCGATGTCGATTCCCAAGAACGAGTTTTGATCGTCTTGATCGTCAGGCTCATCCTCTTCACCCGTGGCAGCCCAGCGAGTGCCGTCCGTGCTCTCCTTGATGTCATCGGTAGTGCGCGAGCCGTCGTTGGTCTCTTTGCTGGTCATATCCAGGTTGGGCACTTGGAAGATGTCAGAGGTGCCGACGACTTGCTTTGTCTCCAACGAGCGGTACTCGGTAATGAGCTTGATCTGTGCAGCATCCGGATTGAGCGGGGCAATAATCCCAAACCAAACCCCGGCGCCTATGCCCAAAGAGACGATCACGGCCGCAAGCGCCACGCAAAGGCCGGGCAGCATGCTCGCACTGCGCAGCGTGGTGGCCGTTTTGAGCGACTGCTGGTAGTTCTTGAAGATGATGAGCGCCAAGATGCCGGCGATAAAGAGCACCGTCCACAGCACCTCGTTGCGCTCATACAAAAGCTGGATCACAGCCAACATCACCACGCCAGCGATGAAGAGGATGGCGGCGCCTACCTTGTTGCGCGTGAGCAGGAAACAAAGCGTGGGCGCGATTGTTGCGACCATGATGAAGATCATGTAGTTGGACTCGTTGTCGATGAAGATCTGGCCGCCGGGAGTTGCTGCACCGGCAACAATCCAAGCCACCACCAAGGCAAAGCCGTATATAACGCCGCCTATGCGCGCTGTCTTGCCGTTGCGTGCCACTGCAAAAAGCGCCACCACGCACACAAGCGCCACCAACGCGGGAAGCACGCCATGCTGGAGCGAAGAATCGACATAGAAGCCGTTGAGCATCAGATAACTCATGCACGCAGAGACGACAAACGTGAGCAGCATGTCGCACAGCGAGCTCTTGAGGTAGCGACCCATTACTCATCCCCTCCCGGCGTTTGCGACGGACAGAGCACGTAGTAGCTCACCTGCGCCATATCCAAGCGCTTGAGCGGCTTGAGAAGTTCTTTGGTCTCCTCGCTATCAAGCGCGGGCGGGATGACAGCCAGCAGCAGAGGGTTGCGCTTGCGCAGTTTGAGCTCGCAGAGCGCATTGACGACCTGCTCGTTAATCTGCGCTGTGCAGTACGCGACGTTATCCTGCCCATGGATCAAGTTGGTCTCGCGACGCAGCAGCTCGAGCGCCTCATCGCCGTCTTTTACCGTTATGCGCGGCAAATCAGAGGTAAGGTTCGCAAATTCGAGCATGTTCTTGATGCGCAGGCGGCTCTCCTCGCCGTACTTGCCATAGAACGAGATAAACGAGTCGAGGCCGGCCTGGATGGCAAACTGATTGATGGAAAGCGC
>CAYQLX010000065.1:4130-7964 GCA_964418305.1 uncultured Coriobacteriaceae bacterium
GTCTGCAGCGGCTTTTGGCTTTCTGCCGATGCCGTGCTGGTAAGTGACAAAGACTCAAGATCGACCGTGCGTGGGAGCACTTCAACGTTATGCCTGTTGGGGTTCACGATGGTATGCGTGAACAGGCCAAGCAGATCGTAGATAACAATCTTTTGCACGCCGGCAGAATACGTGCCGATGTGATCGAATTGCGCTTGGAACTTGAAGTCGCGCTTTTCAAAAGGCATGAGCGGCATGGAGACCGGCTCCACCGTATCCATATCGCCAAACAAATCGCTGATGTAGATGTACGGCTCGATGCGCAAGAACAGCAGCGGCGATTTGTTCTGGAAGTTGAGCACGAACTCAATCTGGGTGCCGCGCTCACATGAAGGAACAAGCGACTCCTCGCTGTAGACCAACGAGCGCTTGAGCAGCAGCAAGTACACGAACGAGACCAGCAGGATTAACACCAGCACCAGCAGAGGCAGATAGCCGATGAAGTTGTTGATGAATATGGGCGGCAGGATACAAGCGATAAACGCCAGCACGACGATGACCACACGGCCGGCGATTGCACGAGCCTTTTGTGTGCGCTGCTGGGATGCGTCCGCTGTCTGCTTGCCCTTTTTTCTCCTCTTGAACAAGGCCATGGCTTACTCCCAACTCCTCTGCTGCAGAGCCATCATCCACACGAAGATGGGCAGCACCAGGATGGAGACAACAGGAGCAAGACCAACAGCCGCGCCGTCGAAGAGGATATTCGTGGAAAGATCGCCACATATAAGCAAGACGATGGCGCCCATGAGCAGGTTGCCACCCAACTGCTTGCGAAACTCGCTGCCAAACACAGCACGCACGAGGAAGGGCACCACCAGCGACACCATGGCCACTTGGCCGGCGTTGAGTTGTGCGGCCAAAATCATGAGCGAACCGCAGACCAGCGCGACGATGCGCAGCTTTGTTGGATTAACGCCCAGCAGGCGCGTCTCTTGGTCAGAAAACGATATGAGGTTGAGCCTAAAGCGGAAGAGGAAGATGGGGATAATCGCACCCAAGCCGCCGATAAGCAGCGTCGCTATCATCCAAGGGCCGCTGGCTCCCGTTGCGTTGACCAGCAGGTAGTAGTCACCCCAGAGCTGATCGTCGAGCAAGTACGCCTGCGCGTAGGTAATCAGAATGCTCAGCATCTGAGAGATGATTGTGCCCATGAGAATCATATTCACAGCGTTGAACTGGCCCTTGCCGCTGATCCACTTGCCGCCCAGTATGACCAGCACCAACACGAGAATGCCGCCAACAATGGAATAGACGTAGTAGAGCTCTACGTGTTGGAACGCCTCATAGCCGTATTGCAGGATGAGGATGAGCAGTGCGGCCTCGATGCCGCTGGTCACGCCCAGCATAGACGGCGCAGCGATGGGGTTTTTGAACGCGTTTTGATACAACATGCCGCTCAAGGCCAACAGCGCGCCGCAAATCACATAGCGCAAAACCATCTGAATCTGCAAAACGGTGTCTGCATAGTACTGATCGGCCTGTGTGGTGCTCAGGTATTCCGTATGGTAATCGGCATTTTGGAACAAGTAGATAAAGCCCAGCTGGAACATACGCCCGATGTGGCGCACAACATCCACAGGGTTTTTGATCAAGCCATGATATTGGCTGCTCAAGCAAAGCGAGAACAACGCAATCACCACGAGGACGATGCCCCACAACAGATACTTGCGGCGCACGGCGCGGCGCTCAGAAGCCAGCAGGTTGCGCGTCGTTTCTATGCCCAACGAGCCGGCAAGAACCTCTTGCGACAGCTCCAGCGCGTCGCCCTTAGACATCGATTTCATAGCGCGCGCCATCTTGCCGGGCTTCTTCTCTTTTGCAGAAGCCTTACCGGGGACTGCTGCTGCAGCCTCTTGCCCGGGAACAGCCGTCTCGCGCAGGTCGATACGCACGGCTTCTTCTGCGCGCATGGCTTTGCCGTCTATGAAGACGTATTCGTCCCCACCGCGATTGCGTCTAGAGCCACTCGCCACCGGACGACCTCCTTCCGCGCAAAGCGATTACCACGAAGGCAACGCAGCCGATAATGCTCGTGACAACGCCAGTGGTCCCGCTAGAGATAAACGGGATGCCCAACTGCGTGATGTAGAAGACAACGGTGACCATGATTGCGCCCAGCAACGCGCTTGCAGGAAGCAGATAGCGGAAGTCCGGGCCTATCAGCTTGCGCGCCATGTGCGGGATCAAAAAGCCCACAAAACCCACTGGCCCGCAAAAAGAAATGACCAAAGCGGTAAGCACCGTGCACACACCCACCATGAGCACACGCATGCGAGTGGTGGATATGCCCATGGAGCGCGCTTCTTCATCGTTAAAGGCGAGCAAGCTGAGCTTTGTGGAGTTGATAAAAACGAAAGCCATACACAGCAACAGCGGGATGGCAAAGATCAGCACGCTCGTGACGGTGTATGCACCGGTAAAGGTTGTCGATTGCATCTTTTGCAACCAAACGGCCGTCGTCTCATCGCCATGGTTGTAAAGCCACGTACGAGCAAACATGAGGATGGTGCTTAAGACCGAGGCAAAGACCTGGCCTGCAACAACCATGGAGACGTTGGTGATCTTGCCGCGACCGGCGAGCTTTGCCACGAGCAGCACGAAGAGGACTATGACAAAGCAGCCCACGAGAGAGCAGAAGAAGCCGCCATACTCCTCCATAATCCGCTGACCTAAACTCACTTTGCTCATGGCCTCGATGTATTCAGATGTAGTGCCCACGAAGTCTGTGGAGATTTGCGTTGGGTAGAAGAACACAGCAAAGATGACGGCGCCAAAGGTCGCACCCTGCGTCACGCCTAGGGTCGACGGCGACGCCAGTGCGTTCTTGAGGGCGCCTTGATACACGCCGCCGGAAAGCCCCATCGCCGCTCCGGCTAGCAGCGAGACAAGCACCGTAAGCATATAAGTGCCGTACATCGTATTGGGGTTGAGGAAGAACCCGATAAAACCCTGCACCTGCGTTGCCGTCTCTGATGCAAGCGTGCCGATAGTCTTATCCACGCGTGTCACGTCGAATATGTTGGTGGGCAGCACGCAGGCCAAGAAGAAGCAGATAAACAGGGCAACCGCCAAGACGATTAGCTTCCTTACACGCACATCCATGGCATAACGGGCGTCTTGCTCCTCTGCATAGGGGTTGACCTCGTCGTTTTTATGAAAGCGAATCTTCTTGTACGTGTAATCGGGACCGACGTCCTGCCTTGCGCTCTTGCCAGAGAACAAGGAATTAGCTTGGCTCTCTTCCTGCTTCTCACGCTGGGCTTTGGCTTGCTCGCTGGCCTCGTTTTGGCCGGGCGCAGCTACGTTGTCATTGTTTTGGAATGTCAGCTTGGCCATAGGTCTTACCTAATCCTGCTCAAGCTGGTTTGCGTTGAGGTCGTAGTCGTAGAACTCCTTGTAGAAGTCTGTGGCCTCCTGCTTCCAGTCCACGCCGTTTGCGTTGTCGTTGACCTCGTCGCTCACCCACGCGGCCTCGAGGAAGGACTCGACGGTGCCCTGCGTCCAATCCGAAAACAAACCCTTGGGGTTCACGGCTATAGAGCTGCTGGGTATAGAGCTGCCAAGGAGGTTTTCCGCCCCGTCGCCTTTGGATTTGCTGCCATCGCTGCCCATGCAGCTGTAAAGCACTTGCCCGCCGATGTTGCAGCCAAAGCCGTCGGTCACGCCGCCGCTCTCGCTGGCGGTGACCCATTTGTACGGCGTGTACATGCCGTTGGATTTTTTGGAGTTGGCGATAAGCTGCCTCTTGATTTTAGAGGTGGCGGCTATGAGCTTGGGAAACTTGCTGCTGCCAAA
>CAYQLX010000065.1:8064-10390 GCA_964418305.1 uncultured Coriobacteriaceae bacterium
AGGCCATTTGCGGGCTTCCAATTCTTCTTGCCTAAGCTGGCACCCTTGTAGGCGGCCTTCTCATCGTATGCGCTCACGAGCAGCGTATACGTGGAGTCGCTGGCACTAGTGCCCTTACCTCCCACGTCATCAGCCTTGCCGTTGCTCTGATACACCTTGTCTCCGGCATACGAGCCGCCGTTGGCGTTCACACAGGCCTTGAGTACGCGATCGTGGAACTGCTTGTAAGCATTGGCACGCTCGATGGTCTTGCCTGCGGCGGCGTACTTGCCAGCTGTTGTGCCCTTGAAGATTTTGGCCACGGTGGTCACGTTGTCCTTGATGTACTTCGAGCACGTCATGGGGCGCAAGACGTTGATTTTGATCCCGGCCTTTGAGAGCTTGCCAAAGGCCGCGTTAGAAACCTTAGTCAGATACGACGCATCACTCGTGATGATCTGCGTGGCGCCACTCTTGATGATGGCGTCGACGTTCATCTTCTTGGCGCTGCCACCGTCGCTCCAGCCCTTGGCGATGCCCTTCGTGTTGAAGACCTTTGAGAAATCACTCGAAAGCGTCTTGGCATCCGTCGCCACGAGCGCGCCTTCACCGGCGATCATCTGCACAATCGTTGCGTAGACGCCATAAGCAGCAACCTTCGCGGCCGCCTCCGGCTCCTCGGTCGGGTTGCTGTTGTCGCTCGCAACACGGGACGGGTCGAGTTTGCGAGCCTTCTTGCCCGCCACCTCATCATCGCTTAGGCCGCCGGAGCTGTTGTTCTTATCGGATTGGGCTTTATTCTTGCCCTTGCCGCCGGCGCCGCTGTCATCGTCTTGGTCGACCACCGTCGTGCCTCCAGACTTATTTGGCTCGACGGTTTTATCGTCCTTCTTGTTTTCCTCGTCCTTATCCTCTTCCTTGGTCACCGTGTGATCGATGGCGTCTTTATCGTTGGATTTGTAGAAGAAGACTTTCTCACTGGCTTCGATACCTTCGAAATCCGGCTTGTTGGAAAAAATCGATTGTTTGGCCGTGTAGTCCTTGGTATTGGGATCGCTGCTATACACCACGAGATTTTGCTCGGTATCTGTGCTTGCAGCATCATTGCTGGTCTCATCCGCAGATACCTGATCGCTTGTCTCGTCTGCTGTGGAATCGTTGATGTAGTACTTGTTGGGGTTGTCGTAGTCTACGGTGTCTGCTGTTTGAAGATAGACAATCTCTTTAAGGGCATCGCTGGCGCGGCATCCACCCAAAGTGCACACGACAGCTATGGCTGTCACACACGCGGCCAAAGCCCTTCCGAGTTTCAGTCTGTTTTGCTTCAAACGCTACCTCTAAGACGGCGAAAAAACAGCATGGTGAATGCTCACCACGCTGTTTTATTCTCAACTAAATTTCTATGTAACGAAGATGATAGCTAGAGTCCTATAAATGCAGTCGGCTAATTTTCGCCCGCAAAAAACACTAAAACCAACAAGGACGAACTGGGACGAGACATCGCACAATGAGGCCACGCGTCACAACGCAAGAAGGGCCGCCAGCATAATGCCGGCGGCCCTCAATAGCGCGTGGTTCTCTATACGAGCTAGACCAAGATGCCCTTGCAGTGATCGACCTCGTGCTGGATGACCTCGGCCAGCCAATCGCGGTAGGTCTTCTCGCGATCGACGAGCTCTCCGTCCACTAGCTCCTGATAACGGACCTTGATGCGGCGATAACGGTCGCAGATGGTATCGCGATCCAGCGACATGCAGCCTTCTTCTGCCTTGTACAGGCCGGTCTTCCATATGATCTTGGGGTTGTACATGACGATGGCCTTCTCTGCGCCGTTGAGGAAGCAGATGATGGCTTTGTTGACGCCGATCATATTGGCGGCAAGGCCCGCGCACTCGTCTTTGAGGGAAAGCAGCGTGTCAACGAGGTCTTGGGCGACGTCTGCGTCGGCTGCGGTTGCAGGCTCGGCCTCCTGGGCCAAGAATTCCTCGTCGTGGTTGAGTTCTCTAATCATGAAAAACTCCTATCTTCTGCAGGCAGGCATGCAAAACCGGCTGCGCTTGAAATCTTTGCGTCTTGACAGGGTAGCAGACCGCGCCTAAATCTTGGCCATCTCGCTTGCACAGGTGCTGTACCAGTCCTCCCAATTAGGCGGGCAGTAGGTCTTTGCTGCGGCTTTGGTAAGGGCGCCGCCGTAAAGGTTGCTACCCAAAGCGGCGACCACAGTATTGATGCCCTCGGTCCAACTTGAGAAGCCTGATCCGCCGTAGCCCCAGGCGTTATGGCTAGCAAAGCACGCAGCGCCCTTGCTGCTTTCTACCAAGCTGATGGCCGGGGCCCAACGCGGGTC
>CAYQLX010000066.1:0-10330 GCA_964418305.1 uncultured Coriobacteriaceae bacterium
TTTGACCCGATAACGCACGGCAAGGACGTAAACACGCCCTCCTCACCATATTGGCCGGTCATGAGAGTAGAGGCAGACAACACCGCGTGCTCGTTGTGCAGGATGGCCGCGCACAGGCGCGCCGTGCAATTGGCCACCGCGTACTCCGTACAGCCCTTGCCGGCAAAGGTCACGTACCCACCCTGGCGAGCGCGCTCCTCGACCTCGGCCTGGTCAAAGCCGTACTTGTCGGGGTATTCCGCCGCCAAATCGTCGATGGTCTTGCCACCAATCGTGGCCGATTTCCAAGCCGCAATCTGCGAGAAGCCGTGCTCGCCAATCATGTACGCGTGCACGGATTTGGGGCTCACGCCGGTAACCTTGGAGACCTCGCTGCGCAGGCGAGCCGAATCAAGCAGGCAACCGGTACCGATAATCTTCTTTGGGTCGTAGCCAGTCAGATGCCAGATTGCCGTGCAAACCACATCGCACGGGTTGGAAACCGACACCAAAACGCCTTCAAAGCCGCCGCCCACGATGGTCTCGGCAAAGGTCTTGGCGGACTCCGTAGAGGTAAAAAGCTCGCCGTCGCGGCTGTTGGCCACCTGCGCCACATTGCCCACGGAATTAACAATGATGTCGCACTGTGCAAGCTCCTCGTAGCGGTTGCCGCAGTTGACGATCTTGGTGTTGTAAGGCACAAAGCTCAAAGAGTCGTGAAGGTCTTGGGCCTCCGAGATGACCTTTTGGTCGTGCAGACCGCACAGATAAAGCTCATCGGCAATACCCTGCAAAAGGAGGCTATTTGCAACATGCGCCCCCACGTGGCCCAAGCCAATGATGCCAATCTTTCTTTGGGATGCCATGATGCAAATCCTCTCTACTCGTCGTCAAAGTAATATCTCAAGCACCGCTGTTGCAGCACGGCCGCAGTAAGGCAGCAGCGCGAAGCAGCAGTGTGGCTGCGGTACGGTTGCAGCAAGGCCGCGGTAAACTGGGCTCGCGGGTTAGTAGAGCGATAAGCCGTTCATGAGCACGTATGCCACCAGACCGATTGTGACCACCGCCGCAATAGCAACTGTAACAATGCGCCTGCCGGCAGACTTCTGGATACAGGCGGCAAATACGGCAATAGACCCAAAGCAGACGATGACCGTCAGCAGATGGTACGGCGGATTAGCGAGCAAGCGCGCCACATAGCTCACGCCCATAAGGCCCTGTATTGCGCAGCCCAGGCCCAAGATGATGGCGCCCACCGCGTTTTGCTTTTGGATGTAATAGGCGATGAACCCGCCCGGCAGCGTGAGCACGGTGACGGGACCCCAAATATGCAGGTAGTAGTTCATGGCGAGCTGTACGTCCAACGAGCCGGCGATTACCTGCACCAAGTACACGATGGGCTGGCTCACCAAGAAGAACACGAAGGTCTTAAGCGCGCACTCCCAGTTCTTCTCGCAGTTGCAGGCGATGACAAAGGCGAAGATGACCCAGCATTCAAAGCTCACGCTGATGTCATGAAACGACGTGGGCTCCAGCGCCGGAATCATCGCCATGACGCCGGTGTACAGACCAGCGACAATCGCGAATGTGAGCAGCTTAGGCCAGCTCATGTTAATGTCGCCAAAGAGTTTTTGCATGGGTTGTACCTTTCTATGCAAGGCGCTCGTGGCGAGGGACGACGGGGTAGCAAAGTAGCGGGAGTCGGCCCAGCCTCAAGCGCGCGGTCAATTTTCTCGAGATGCGATGATAGCGGTTACACGTGCCGTCGCGCAGCGGAGCACGTAGTTTTAACAAGGCGGCAAATAACAGATCTAGGGTGATATCGTCACCGTACGTAGGGGTCGAACTTGTTCGACCCCACGGTGCAACGCGCTGGGCGTTTCGACCCCACGCCCGAGCGCCTTGGCGGCTTGTCTAACGCGCGCATATCGCCTGCGTGTGGGCAAGGCGCTATAATCCCACGCATTATGCTGCCCCGATTTCATGCAAAGGACTTCTTGACGGTAGGACACTATCTGGGCGTCTTGCTCGTGGTCAACGGGTCCCTTATGTTCGTCCCCGCTGTTGTGGCGGCTCTCTACCAAGAGCAGGCCCAGGTAAGCCTCTTTGTCTTTGGCGCGGGCCTAAGCCTTATCGCCGGCTCTGTCCTGCGGCTCCTGCGTGCCGATAGGCTCGATCGCCGTCGCTCCTTGCTGCTATGTGGTTTTGGGTGGGTTGTCGTTGCCGCCTTTGCGGCCGTACCCATGTACCTCTCGGACGAGTTCTCCAGCTTCTTGGCTGCGTTCTTTGACAGTGTGTCCATGGTCACCTCAACCGGCGTCACAAGCCTCATGGACGTCGAGCATATGTCGCATGCGCAATCCACCTGGCGCACCGTCTTGTCCTTGGCAGGTGGCCAAGCCATTATCATCACAGCGCTGTATCTGGGCTTCTTTGGTGACGGCGGCTACTCTGCCAGCGACAACGCCCGTGCTCGCCATGACAGCATCGCTGCGGCCATCCGCAGCACCGGCAAGATGCTGTGGCGTATCATGGCGCTCATCGTGGCCTTGGGCCTTATTGCCGTGTGCGTAATCCTGCTTATCGAGGGCATGCCGCTCCAAGAGGCCGTCGCCAACGGCTTTTGGCTTGCGGGAACCGCCTTTAGCACGGGCAGTTTTATCCCCCATGACTCGAGCTTGGTCTTCTACCACTCCACAGCACTCAACAGCGTCATGGCCGTCTTAATGCTTCTGGGCTCACTCAACTTTGCCGTCTTTGCCATCGTCGCCGTTAAAGCTGATCAATCCGTCAAAAGCATCCTCAAGAACTCCGAGCTGCGCTCATACGCGCTGTGGCTACTGTTCCTCGTAGTCGCCGTGAGCGTGGTGCTGTGCCGCGAGAATATCTTTGCGGGATGGGAGTCACTGTTCAATCGCAGCACCTTCATGGTCGTCACCTCTGCCAGTACCTCCGGCATGCAAACTATATACCCCGGCCAGATGGGCGAGTCGTTTCCCGCCAGCGCGCTGATTATCATCATGGCCGCGATGTTTGTGGGCGGGTGCTCGTGCTCTACGGCGGGCGGGCTCAAGATGTTTCGCGCGCTGCAGGTGCTGCGCTGGTTTGGACAGAGCGTGCAGCGCAGCTTGTTCCCTGACAGCGTGCAGGTCTTTGCGCGCTACAACCACTTTGGCGTTAAGCGCGCCACGCCCCAAGACGCCATGCTCGCCATGGTGGTCACCACGCTGTTCATCATCGCGGCGGCTCTGGGTGCGGCCTTGTTTATCGCCCATGGCTACGGCGCGGTGGACGCCATCTGCGAGAGCATCTCGTACGTGACCAACACCGGCGTGTCGGTCGAGCGTCCGGCCGGCAGCATGGAGCCGGGCCTCATGCTCGTCTGCATGCTGTTGATGTGGGCCGGCCGCCTCGAGTTCATCGCGCTCATTGCCGTCTTTGCCAGCGTGATTACCAGCGCCCGTCCGCAGCGCAATGTGATACCCGATGGCGTGACAAACAACAGAAAGAGCCAACGCAAGGACAATCGCAAAAGGCGCCTGCGCAGGATGCGCAAGTTCTTCACGATTAGGGGTGGCGCTGCCAAAGTGCTCGCCTTGGTAGCGATTGTGTCGCTTGCGGCCTATGCACCCGCCCAAGCGGCCTTGGCAGCAGGCAGTCAAGATGCCGATGAGGCGGCCGTCCAGCAGTTGCAGGTAGCGCAGAGCTACCGCGACTCCACCGTGGCCGAGCTCACCCGCGCCACCGAGCGCATGGACGGCGAGCTCGTCAAGGTGAGCGGCGAGGTAGTGGGCTGCGCGCTGAGCGCCGATAAGAATCACGTGTGGATTAACATCCAGGGCAGCTCGGGCTACACCATGGGCGTGCTCGTGACCCGCACCGCTGTGACCAACATCAACACCTACGGCGGCTACGGCACAAAAGGCGACACTGTGGAGATTGAAGGCGTCTACAACCAGATGTGCGACGCCCACGGCGGCGAGTTAGAGATTCATGCCAGCAGCCTCGAGGTGACCCAAGCCGGGCAGGTTGTGGAGCACACCGCGAACAATATGCTCGGCTTGGTGGGCGTTCTTTTGCTGCTCGTCGCGGTTATCTTGACCATCGTAGAGCGGCTATGGCGCGGCAAACGCTATGTGAGGATACTGGGGCGCAACCTCTAGGGCGCTGCGGCGCTACAATGAGGTTTCGCAAATCGGGAGGTGACGTTGCACATGAGAGACAAAAGCGATCAGAACCAGATGCGAGCAAACGGCCCCGTGAGGGGTCTTTTGGGCGTGCTCGTTGCCGTAGTGGGCTTCCTCGTTATCTTGAGCGCCGCAACGTTTTTGGTCTCCTTCATCATGGAGTAGCTTGCTGTGTTCACCCGTCTGCATTTTGAGGATTGGCGCATTATCTGCCATTACCTTGGCGCCTTGGTCTTGATCATGGCGGCGGCGATGTGCGTGCCCTTCTTTTTGGCTATCGCATTAGGCGAGCTTGCCAGCGCAGCTAAGTTTGTCAAGGCCATAGGTATCACCATGTTGTGCGGTGCCGTGTTGGTCCTAGCCAAGATTGAGCGCTGTGACATGGTCTGGCATCAGGCGCTCATCGTTACGGGCCTGTCTTGGTTTGTGCTGTCGTTCTTTGGCGCGCTGCCGCTGTGGTTTTCCGGCCATTATGCGACGTTTCAAGACGCGCTGTTTGAGGGCGTGTCTGGCATCACCGCAACGGGGCTGTCCCTTGCCATAGATATCGATCACATGGCGCTCTCCATGGTTACTTGGCGTTTCGTCTTGCACTTGATGGGCGGCATAGGTGTGCTTGTCATCGCCTTAGCGCTGGGCGTCTTTGGCACGGGTGCAGGCGCCGCCTCCATCTATGCGGCCGAGGCGCGCGAGGGCCGCGTCATGCCAGAGATACGCACGATGGCACGCTTTATCGGGCGCGTCACGGCAACGGTCATAGGCGCCGGCATCGTGGCCTGCATCATCCCGCTGCTGCTGGGCGGACAGGAGCCCTTGCGGGCTGCGCTGTCGTCAATCTGGATTAGCATATCGGCCTTTGCCACAGGCGGCATGACCGGGCAGTCGATGGGGATCATGGCCTATCATTCCTGGCCGCTCGAGGTCATTACCATGTGCCTCATGTTTTTTGGCGTGATTAACTTCACCTTGTACGGGCAGATCTGGAAGGGCCGCTTGGACAACTTCTTCAAGGACCTCGAGGTGCGCACCTTTGCCATCTGGATCTTCGTGCTCATGATCGTCGTCGCCATCGCCATCATGATGGGAACGCATTTTGGCAACTTCTTCGCACTCATACGGCGCGTGCTCTACCTGGTTGTATCGGCTTCTACTAATGTGGGTTTTTCCACGGTGTACTCCGGCCAGCTCATTTACGCCATGGGCTCGGGCGTGTTCTTCTTGATTGGCGTAGGTATGATTATCGGCGGATCGTCATCGTCCACCACCGGTGGCGTCAAGGCGTTTCGCATCGGCATTATTACCAAAACCATTGTGCAGACCGTGCGCGAGGCGCTGGTGCCCGACCATGTGCTCCCGCGCACTTTCTACTACCACATGGGCCGCAAGCTGCTCACGGCTGACCTAGCGTCATCGGCGCTCACGATTTTTCTCATGTACATCGCTACCTTTGCCGTGGGGGCCATCGCGGGCATCATCTGCGGCTATGACGCGCTCCCGGCTATTTTCGAGTCTATATCGGCGGCATCAAACGGCGGCTTAAGCTCGGGCATCGTCACGACGGGCATGCCCAAGGCGCTCGAGGCAATTTACATCATCGAGATGCTCTTGGGGCGCTTGGAGTTCGTGGCCGTCTTTGCGATGCTGCTGCAGTTCGTGCTGTCGCTCGTGCCGCTGGACAGGACGCGCGGCGCCAAGAAGGCCAAGCAGGAGCGTGCATGACGATGGTTGCGGTAAAGAGGCTCGCTTTGAAGTTTGCTGCGGCGGTGCTTGCTACGGCGATGCTGGGCGCTGCAGTGCTTGGCGCGACGATAATTGCCCCGGCGTTGGCGCATGCCGATACACAGGACATGGACATCGGCACGCTCTCCAATCGCTATGAGCGCATAGAGGCCAGCGAGCAAGAGGTGGACGGGACCGAGAACGTCGTCGTCACCACGCGCATAGGTGTTTTGGCTGCGGCCAATCGCGCCTTGGATCAGGCGACGGTTTCGTTTTCCGGTGAGGTCGTGGGCGATATCATGAACGCCGATGCAGATCACAAGTGGGTGAACCTGCTTGCATCTGACGGCAGCTGCATTGGTGTGTTTGTGGACAACAGCATGGCGTCGCGCATCAAGAACGTGGGCGATTACTCCACAACGGGCACTACGCTGCAGGTGCGCGGCATATACAGCATCGATTGCGCCGATCATCAAGGCGAGCTCGATGTGCATGCTATGGATGTGCGCGTGTTGGATGCCGGCGGCACCATCGAGCACATGGTGAGCGAGGAAGACATCAACATCGGCTTGCAGCTGTGCACGGTGGCGTTTGTGCTGCTGGTTCTCTTCTTTGTGGGCAGATGGTATTTCTCGCGCAGAGCTCTGCGCGAGCTGGACGATTAACGCGCGTTTGCGCGGTGGCGCAGGCAAGGGGTTGCACATGATTGCGTTCGAGGATTTGGGATGCACGCAGGAGGTGCGCGATTGGGCGCGCGTGCTGGGCGATGACCTTGCCCTGGGGCGTGTGACCTCACTCGACCGCGGCTACCCTTTGGTCAATACGGCTCGTGACGAGTTGCGCGCTGAGCTTTCCACGCAGATTAAGAAAAGCGACGATAGCATCGTGGCTGTGGGCGATTGGGTTGCCCTGCGTCTGCCGCAAGGGCATGAGAAGGCCATCATCGACGCAGTGATGCCGCGCCGTGTGGAGATTGCCCGCGTCAAGCGTGTGGGTCGCGAAAAGCAGGTACGCCGCCAGGTGCTTGCGGCAAACGTCGACGTTGTCTTTTTGTGCCAAAGCCTTACCGGGCAGGGTTTGGATGTGCGCTTAGCGGCGCGTCAGATGACAGCAGCTTGCGGATGCGGGGCCAAACCCGTTTTTGTCCTGACCAAGGCGGATGCCGTCGACGACGCAGTCAAAGACGCTGCCGTAAGCGAGCTTGCACAGCTTGCGCCAAGTATTGAGACGCTGGTTATCGCAGCCAAGGACGGCAGCAGCGTGGAGCAAATACGCGAGCGTATCCCGCATGGCGTGTGCGCTTTGCTGTTGGGAGAAAGCGGCGTAGGCAAATCGACGCTCGTCAATGCTTTGCTGGGTTGCGACCACATGCGCACGTCAGAGGTGCGTGACAGCGACGACCGTGGGCGGCACACCACCGTGGCGCGCCGCATCTGCAAAGTGCCCGGTGGCGGCCTGATTATAGACGCGCCAGGCCTGCGCACGCTGCAGATTATCGATCTTGAGGATGCTCTGAGCGCCACCTTTGCCGATGTCTACGATCTGGCAAGAGGATGCCGCTTTAGTGATTGCACGCATACTCATGAGCCCGGTTGCGCTGTGCGCGGCAACGTGAGCGAGGTCAGGCTTGCTGCCTTGCAGGCGCTCGCCAACTTTAAGGATACGCCGCGAAGGTAAAAGGCGCAGAGCTTTAAGCAACCGTGCGAACTACGCGAGGGAGAACTCCTCGAGCAGGTTCGCCATAAGCTTCTCGTCGCTTTTTGCGGCGATGGGACGTTCGGGCGTTGCGGCTGGGGGTGCGCGTGGCGCGAATATGGAGCAGAGCGCGGCTGAGGTGCCTGCGGGAGCGAGGACTGCCGAGCGCCAAAGGCGCGAGTTCCGCAGCTGCAGGTGCCGAAGCCGCGCTCGGGTGCGGAGTCTGAGCGCTAAGCACACCCCCAGCCGCAACGCCCACTCCGCACTTACAGATGCTTAAACCATACTTGAGCAGCACATGCCCCCGCGCTCACTAGCAGCTACTAAATATCCAGCTTCTCGCCGTCGGTGACGCCTTGCTCGCGACGGTTCTTGGCCCAGGTCTTCAGCGACAGGCAAGTCAGGTCGATAAAGCCCTTAGCGGCATCGCGGTCAAAGGTGTCGTCGGCATCGTAAGTAGCCAGACCATAATCGTAGAGGCTGTAATCACTCTCGCGGCCGGTAACCATGAGCGTGCCCTTGTAGAGCTTGATGCGCACGTTGCCGGTGACGCACTGCTGCGTGGTCGCAAAGAAGCTGTCCATGGCATGCTTGAGCGGGCTAAACCACTGGCCGTTGTAGACGTTGGTGGCCCAGTCATGCTCGATGTGCAGCTTATAGCGCAGCACCTCGCGCTCCAAGCACATGTCCTCGAGCGCGCGATGAGCCTCAATCAGCGCCAGAGCGCCGGGGGCCTCGTAGCACTCGCGCGACTTAACGCCCACCATGCGATTCTCAATCATGTCGATGCGGCCGTAGCCGTGCTTGCCGGCAATCTCGTTCATCTTGACCACGATGTCGACCATGCCCATCTTCTGTCCGTCGATGGCAACGGGCTTACCGCCCTCAAAGCTGATGGTGACTTCCTGCGGCTCTTCCGGCGCCTTCTCTGGATCGGTGGTCATGGTGTAGATGTCCAGCGGCGGGCGATTCATCGGCTTTTCCAGCACGCCGCATTCGATAGCACGGCCCCACATGTTGTCGTCGATGGAGTAAGGCTTCTCCTTAGTGGCAGGCACATGCACGCCGTGCTCTTCGGCCCAAGCAATCTCGTCGGCGCGGGTATGCATCTCCCACACGCGCACGGGGGCGATAATCTCCAGATCAGGATCGAGCGCGCGGATGGAGGTCTCAAAGCGCACCTGATCGTTGCCCTTGCCTGTGCAGCCATGGGCCACATACTTGGCGCCAAACTTGTGCGCCGTCTCTACCAAGTACTGCGAGATGAGCGGACGGCTCAGGGCGCTTACCAGCGGGTACTTGTTCTCGAACATGGAGTTTGCGGCCAGTGCCTTGGTGAGGTACTCGTTGGCAAAGGTCTCGCGCATGTCGGCGATGATGCAGTCCATAGCGCCCACCTCGAGCGCGCGCTCCTTGATCTTCTCCAGACCGTCATGCTCCTGACCCACCTCGCCCACGACGGCGATAACATCCAAGTCCATCTCGTCCATCAACCAACGCAGGCACACCGAGGTATCCAATCCGCCGGAGTACGCCAGTACGCATCTGTCCTTAGCCATGTCTTTTCCTTTCACTTTCAAGCCCTCGCGGGCCTTGATCGACTTATGTCAATTGCCCAGCAGCTGGACAATGATAACCATATCTTCTGCGCGATTGCCCTGCCGTC
Organism: uncultured Coriobacteriaceae bacterium; assembly: GCA_964418305.1. Classification (GTDB taxonomy): domain Bacteria; phylum Actinomycetota; class Coriobacteriia; order Coriobacteriales; family QAMH01; genus W2P13-069. The sequence continues at coordinate 9,247 of CAYQLX010000066.1, forward strand.
CTAGGCGCTAGGCAAACCCGCTAGTTGCTCGCAGAGCTCTTGGAACTCCCGCCCGCACGCGCCGTCCTGGGTAATTACCAGCACCGTGTCGTCGCCGGCAAGCGTCCCCAAAACGCCTTGAGGCTGCACCGCGTCGATGGCAGCGGCCACGCCCTGCGCAGCGCCTGGGCCGCTGATAATCACCACCTGGTTAACCGCGCGGCGCACATCGCGCACCTGGGCGCGCATCACCGTGCGCAAGTGCAATAGCTCGGCCGTCACGTACACGCCACCTGCGTCCTTTTGCAAGCCCAGGCTGGCCATATCGCGGCTCACGGTGGCCTGCGTCACCTCAAAGCCGCGCTCGCTCAGCAGCTCCATGAGCTCGCCCTGGGTGCGGATCGCATGCGTCTGCACCAGCTGACGGATAGCGTCCTTGCGGTCTGTGCGGATGGCCGACATCTACGCAGCACCCCTCAAGGCATGCGCGCGGCGCGCAACGCTCCTAAGCATTGCAGGCCTCCTCGTAGCAAGCGGGCAGCTTCTGGATGAGGACATCCACATCCGCCTTGGTGCAGATGAGTGGCGGCAGAAAGCGCATGATATCTGCCGCAGGGTTGTTGAGCACCAGGCCACGCTTGAGACCGGCAGCGAGCACCGCACCAGCAACGGGCTTGTCGAGCGTAATGCCGCACATGAGGCCCCTGCCGCGCACATCAGTCACAAAGGGCAGCTCGCCCAGCTTGGCGCGCAAATACTCGCCCGTCTCTTTTACGTTCTGCTTGAAGGCAGGATCGGCCATGATCTGCGTGGCAGCATCGCTTGCGGCGCAGGCAAGCGGGCTTCCGCCAAAAGTCGTGCCGTGCATGCCGGGCTTCATCACCTCGGCCACGCTCTTGCGCGCGGCAAAGCCACCCATGGGCACACCCGCGCCGATGCCCTTGGCCATACTCACGATATCCGGCTGCACGCCAAAAGTTTGAAACGCGAACGGCTCGCCGCAGCGGAAGAAGCCCGTCTGGACCTCGTCTAGGATGAGCAGCATATTGTTCTCATCGCAGAGTTTGCGCGCTGCCTCCAAGTACTCCTGCGTGCAAGGCCACAC
>CAYQLX010000067.1:0-9888 GCA_964418305.1 uncultured Coriobacteriaceae bacterium
CGAGTTTTGATGCTGGCGGCTAGCCGTTAACAGCTAGTTGTTGCTGTCGTCAAAGCCGGTACCCACAATCAAGGCAACCTTGGAGCCCTTCTTGACCGAACCCGAGCTGGGGGATTGCGATATGACCTTGCCGTTATCGCCTGCAGCGTAGTCAATGGAGTAGTTGAGCCCCGCCTTGGACAGCGTGCTCGTCGCTTTGGACTCCGTCATGCCGGTGACGTTGGGGACGCTTACCGTTGTGTTGGTCTCAGGCTTTTGGCTTGAGCGGCAAACGGTGAGTGTGATGCTCGCGCCCGTGGCAACCGACGTGCCAGACGGGATGCTTTGCTCCATAACGTCGCCATCGCTCACGTCGCTCGAGTAGCCGTCCTTGAGGCTGACGGTAAGGCCCGCGGATTCAAGGCTTGATTTGACGGTGTTAGCGTCTTGGCCGGTGTAGTCCTCTATCGTGACGTTTTGCGGCTCTTTGCCCTTGGACACCTTGAACTGGATGGTCGTGCCCTTGGGAACGCTCGAGTTGGCGGCTTGCGATTGCTCGTAGACCTTGCCCTTCTCGATGGTGTCGGAGTAGCCCTTTGAGCTGCTACCGCTCAAGCCCGCAGACTCGAGCGCTGTCATAGCCTGCTCTTCTGTGAGGTTGTAGAGGTTGGGGACGGTAGCCTGGTCTTGGTCGCCCTTACCGCTGCTGATGGTGATGTTGACCTTGCCGCCCTTGTCCAAGGACTCGTTGAGCTGCGGGTCTTGGTAGATGACGAGGTCCTTGTCGACGGTCTCGCTGGCCTGGTAGGAGACCTCGCCCACATCCAGCCCCGATTGCTGCAGGATGGAAGTTGCTTCCTCGAGCGTCTTTCCGGTGACGTCGGGGACGATAACCTGCTCTGCCTGCGAGCTTGAGCTGCAGCTTAGTGCCGAGTATGCGCCGATAAAGGCCGCAATCAGGGCCACGACGACAACGGCCGCGGCGATAATCTTTCCCTTGCTGTTCTTCTTGTTGCTGGCACCCCTGGAGGAGCCGGCGTCGTAGGAGTTGGAGTGGATGGCGGCGTCGTCGCCGTCCACGGGACCGATGACACGCGTTGCACCAGCGGCACCTCCTGTGGCGGCTGCGCTCATGACGGTTGTGGCCGCAGCGCTGCCGCGTCCGGACAGGTAATCGTCGAGCGCCTGCTTCATCTCGTTGGCGGTGGCGTAGCGCTCGTGCGGGTCTTTAGCCATGGCTTTGAGGATGATGGCCTCAAGATCTGCGTCTATCGCCGAGTTAATGGCGCGCGGGGGAGCGGGCTGCTCGCTCACTTGCTTCATGGCTACGCTCACGGCGTCGGGGCCGTCAAAGGGAAGCTGCCCTGTGCAGGCCTCGTACATGACGACACCCAAGCTGTAGAGGTCGCTCGTGCCGGCAAGGGGCTTGCCCTGTGCCTGCTCTGGGCTCACGTAGTGTGCCGTGCCCAAGACGTTGGAGTCCTGGGTCATGTCGGAGTTGCCGGCTTGTGCGATGCCAAAGTCCATGACCTTAACGTTGCCGTCGGTCTGAACCATGATGTTGGCCGATTTGATGTCGCGGTGGATGATGTTGTAGCTGTGGGCCACGCTCAGCGCGCTGCACACCTGCGAGCCTATCTCGGCCACTTTGCGCGGGTGGATGCTGCCCCTGCCTTGGATGGCACTCTTGAGGTCTGTGCCGCGCACGTACTCCATGACGATGTAGTACATGCCGTCGTCTTGGCCCCAGTCATAGATGTTGACGATGTAGGGGCTAGTGAGGTTTGCCGCTGCCTGGGCCTCCTGCCTAAAGCGCGCGGCGAACGTGCGGTCTGCTGCGTACTGCGGCAGCATCACCTTTACGGCAACCGTGCGGCCCAAGGTGGAGTCTTGCGCTTTGAACACCTCTGCCATACCGCCTATGCCGATGCGCTCGGTGATTTTGTAGCGCTCTCCGAATACCTTCTTATCCACGTGCGACTCCTAGCTCGAACTCGGCGCCCTTGGGGCATACCCTCAACATTTTATCCATGTACGCTGCGCGTTTTGGCGCAAGCGCGTTATTCGCAAAAAGAATCTTGCTAACCTTGCAGCTTCTCATCGTCACATCGCCCCCAGCTCTTCGAGCGCTTTGACGAGGACATTGCGCGCCTTGGGAGCGGCTACAACGGCGCCTTCGTCGCTTGCGTCCTCTATGACCAAGGCGATGGTGATGCTCGTGTCATCTACTTGCGCGGTGGCGATAAACCAAGCGTTTTCCTTGCCGCCGTCCACCTCTGCAGTGCCGGTCTTGCCCATGACGGTGGCTCCGCTTATCTGGCAGGCAGTGCCGGTGCCGTTGCTAACCACGTACTTTAAGATTTTCTGCTCCTCTTTGGCGGCCTTGCTCGATATGACGCGCCCGAGCTTGGAGGGCTGCGTGGTGGATACGATGCTTCCCGTTCCAGAGAGAACGTGGTCTACCAGGTAGGGCTTCATGGCCACGCCGTCGTTGGCGATGGTGGCCATGGCGACGGCCATCTGTGTGACGGTGACCTGCGGGCCTGCCGGGCTTGCGTGCTCGCCCACGGGCTGTCCGGCGCCGGCCCATGCCGTCTCCCAAGTGGTCATCTCGGATGGGTCGGGCATGACGCTTGCTGTGACATTAAAGTCTTGCGCTAGGTTGCTCGAGTCAAAGCCAAAGGCATCGCAGTAGCTCACGAGCTTGTCGGCGCCCATGTCCACGGCAATCTGCCCAAAGACGGTATTGGAGCTTATGGCCGTGGCCTCTTTAACGCTTATGGTGCCGCTATCGCGGTGCGTGGTCACGGTGGCGCCACCAATCTCCATGGACGACGGGCTTTTGTAGGTGGAGTCTGCCGTCACGGTGTCGCTGTCCAAGGCGCCGGCCAAGGTGATGGCCTTGAAGGTGGAGCCGGGCGTGTAGAGGCTTTGCGTTGCGCGGTTGACCAGCTGCCCGCTGCTGTCTGTCTTGCCGCTTAGCAGATCTGCCACGTCGTTGGCGTCGTAGCCGGGGGCGCTTGCCTGGGCGAGCACCGCGCCGGTCTTGGTGTCGAGCACTGTGCAGGCGCCCGTGCTCCCCTCGAGCACGTCTTGGGCCGCCTTCTGAATCTTGGAGTTGAGCGTGAGCACGACGTCGTTGCCGGATGTCTGGATGCCCGCTGCTGCGCGGACGGCATCGCCAATCGTCTCAAAGCTATCGTCGCCTACCAGTGTGTTACTCAGCGACGCCTCGAGCCCAGCGCTTCCGTACTGCTGGCTGTAGTAGCCAACCGTCTGCGCGGCAAGGGTCTTTTGCGGATAGGTGCGGCTGTAGGTGCCGTCGTCTTTTTTGACGCTTTTAGCCAAGGTCACGTTGTCGCTGGTGAGAATGGCGCCGCGCTCGCGCGATGCCTGGCGCGCCAGCGTGTGGTTGTTACCCTCGCGGTTTTGGATGTCGTCTGCCTGTACCACCTGTACGTAGGCCAGATTGCCCATGGCCACGGCGATGAACAGCGACAAACAGCCGACGAGCATCGTCAGGCGATGTCCGAGGGACGCACGCCCCAAGATGCCCTGCTGCCCTAAGGCGGCCTTGATACGGCCAATCTGCATGGTGGATGTCATCTCGCAAGACAGGCCCGTGGCCTCGTTTCCTGCTTTGAGCAGCAGGCCCACGATGAGCATGCTGGCTATGAGCGAGCTTCCGCCTTGGCTCATGAAGGGTAAGGTGATGCCCGTGAGCGGAATAAGCCCCGTTACGCCGCCCACGATAATGAAGGCTTGCAAGGTGATGGAGGCGGTCAGACCCGCTGCGGTAAAGGCCGCGATATCGCTTTTGGCGCGCGCTGCCGTTGCTAGGCCGCGCACGGCAAAGAGCACGAACAAAATCAAGACGCCGCTCGCGCCTAAAAGGCCCATCTCCTCGGCAATCGCGCTAAAGATGAAGTCGCTTTCCACCATGGGAATGCTCGTGCACATGCCGCGCCCGATGCCCACGCCAAAAAGCCCGCCGTCGGCTAGGGAGTAGAAACTTTGCACGAGCTGGTAGCCGCTGTCTTGCGCGTAGGCAAAGGGGTCTTGCCAGATGGACACACGCGTCTGCACATGGTCGAACATCCCGTAAAGCACAACGCAGCCCACGGCGGCCAGGGCCAGACCCAAAATAACGTACGACAAGCGCCCGGTACTCACGTAGACCATGGCGATAAAGATCCCAAAGAGCAAAAGCGCGCTGCCCAAGTCCTTCTCGAAGACAATCACGGCCAGGGCCACAAGCCACATGCCGATTACAGGCATCATCGTGCGCCAATGCGGGATGGGGATGTTGAGTGGGCCGCGCTTGAAGGTGGACAGCATTTCACGGTGGTCGGCCAGATAGCTTGCCAAGAATAAGACGATGCAAATCTTGGCCAGCTCGCCGGGCTGGAAGCTCATGCTGCCTATGCTCAGCCAGATGCGGCTGCCGTAGTACTCGCGGCCTATAACGGGAAGCATCGGGCTCACTAGCAGCAGCAGGCCTATGGCCAAGATGACGTAGCGGTACTGGCCGATTTTCTCAATGCTGGGGATGAACACGATGGCGAGCACCATGCAGGCGATGCCTAAAAGCAGCCAGATCACCTGGCGCAGGGCTGTCTCGCTGGGGGTTAGCCGCAGTACGAAGCAGATGCCTATGCCGCACAGCAAAAACGCTATGGGCAGTATGCCTGGGTCTGCCTGTGGGGCAAAGAAGCGGGTGAAGACATGCGCTACGGCAAACGCGGCGATGAGCCCCAAGGGCACGGCAAAGTTGGCAAGCGTGATGTCTGAGCCCTGGTTGACGAGCAACATCAAGAAGAGCAGCAGCATGACGGGTGCGGCCGCGATGAGAAGCCAGAGCTCTGTGGTGCGTCTAGAGTGCATGCGTCTCCTGCTCGCCTAGTTGTCTTTGGCGCTTGCGCTGCCGTTGTCGCCGTTGTTGTTGCTGTCGTCCGCCGCGCTGTCGTTGCTGTCACCTTGGGAGTTCTCGTTCACGCCGGTTACATGGCGATAATCGGCGATGAGAGATTGCGCTTCCTCCAAGCTGCTTACGCTCATGCCGCCCTCCAGCCTGCTTGCCGTCGTGGGCGCCAGCTTATTTACGGGGATATTGGTCTTGTCCTCGAGCCAAGACAGCTCGATGCCGGCTATGGAGCCGGGAAGCCCGCGGTAGACGCATACGTAACCGTCTTGGGCTATTACGTAGAAGCTGTTTTGCGCATAGGTGTAGACGCCAAAGGCGCCGCCTGCCACGATGAGCGCAAAGACCACGATAAAGACGATGGGCGCGAGGTGGTTCTTGAGCCAGCCCAGGGCGCCGTGGCCTGCGGTTTTGCTCAGCGGCTCGCGCAACGGATCGACCACCACGCAAGTGACGTTGTCCAAGCCACCCGCGGCAAGAGCCTCGCGGATGAGCGCGTCGCAGCAGGATTGAGGGTCATCGTTGGCGCGTAGGCATGCAGCGATGGTGGAGTCGGTGACCATGCTGCTCAATCCGTCCGAGCACAAAAGCAGGCGGTCGCCGCTGCTTACGCGCAGGATGTAGATGTCGGGCTCCACGTTTATGTCGCTGCCCAGCGCGCGTGTGATGACGCTGCGCTGCGGGTGCACGCGGGCCTCTTCCTCGGTTATGCGGCCCTGTTCTATGAGGTCTGCTACCAGGGAGTGGTCGCGTGTGACGCGTTGCAGGGTACCCTCGTGCAGCAGGTAGGCGCGCGAGTCTCCTACTTGGGCGATGAGCAGTTGGTCGTCAAAAATCTGTGCCGCTGTCATCGTCGTGCCCATGCCCGGGCGCCCGGTGCCGTTTGCTGCGCCGGCGATGATGGCAGTGTTGGCACACTTGACGGCGTTTGCCAGCGCGTCGCCGTCGGGGCCGTTGGGGGCCTTGTCCAGCATGGTGCGGATGGCTATCTCGCTTGCCACCTCGCCTGCCTCGTGGCCACCCATGCCGTCGGCCACCACAAAGAGCGGCGTGGCGGCGATGAAGCTGTCCTCGTTATGCTCGCGCACGCAGCCCACGTCTGTGCGTGCCGCGTACACCTGTGGTGTCTTGGCGTTGTGTTTGCTCTTGTCGTGGCCTGTGCTCATAAAGCTTCCTTGCGTCTTGCTGTCTTACTTACAGCTGGCGCAGCGCTTGGCTGCACCGGCTGCTTGAGTTGCTACTTTCTGCTCACTTTGATGTCTACGTCGCCAATACACACGACGTCGCCTTCCTTGCAGCGCTGAATCTGCGTCACGGGCTGCCCGTTGATAAACGTCCCGTTGGCAGAGCCAAGGTCTTCGACCATGAGGTCGCCACCCATGAGCGTGAAGCGCGCATGGCGGCGGCTTACGACGTCGTCTGCAATGAGGATGTCTGCCCCCGGTGCGCGGCCCACGATGATGGGGCCTATCACATTGAGCGACACGCCGCGCAGGGCCTTGGGGCCTTTTTCTACGCTCAGGTTCCAGACGCGCGCAGTTTTGCTGTTTTGCCCTTTGACCAGCCCGATGCCAGTGCGCATCACGGCAAAGAGGAACAAGAACAGCAGCGCGACGAGCAGGATGCGCCCAACCAAAAGCAGAAGGTCGACCACGCTAGTCCTCCCTGAACTCCAGGCGGGTGGTGCCGAGCTCCACGACGTCGCCGCTTCTTAGGATGTGCTGAGTGACGGGCTCCCCGTTGAGGAAGGTCCCGTTGGTGGAGTTGTTGTCGCGCACCGACCAATCGTCGCCGTTGAAGATGACCTCTGCGTGATGACGGCTTGCACCCGGGTCTGCCACGACGATGTCGTTGTCGGTGCCGCGGCCCATGGTCATCCTTAAGCCTATGAGCGGATAGCGCGTATCGGAGTCAAAGTTATAGAGGCACACGCGTGCGCCGGTGCTCGCTGTAGGTGTGTTGAGGAGCACCGTCTGCGCGGCAGACTCGTCTTGCGCAGGCACAGCGGCAGCTTGCGCCTCTGGCTTTGCGGGGGCGTCCTCGGGGATGTAGTGGGCCGATTGCATGTCGGCGGGCAAGAACGGGTCAAACTCGACGCTGCTATTTGCGATGTAGTCCTCCGATGCGGGCGACGTGCTGTGTCGCAGGACGGGGTTGACGTCGATGCGCATGTCCAGACCGTAATGCTCCATCTCTTCGCGGCGCAGCTCCTCGATGATGGCGGGAGAAACGTTTTCTGCGATGATGTCGAACTTCCCGCGCTTGAGGCCACTGTCCACGATGAAGCGCACGAGCGGTGGGCAGTCGAACAGGAGGTTGCTCTGCTCTGCCTTGCTGGTGAGGAAGGTCTCAATCTCTCCTGCGATAGAGGGGTAGCAACCGCCCATCTTGCGGTCGTCTTCTTCGCTTACCAAGACGTTGAAGAGCGTGGGGGCGTACTCATGTCCCACGCCGATCATCTTCTCGCGCTGCATCTCCTTGGCTGCGCGCTTGGCAATCTTGACGGGCTCCAGTCCGCCGCGCATGCCGCCTTCGATGACGTCTTCTGCCTTGTCCTCAAAACGGGAGAAAAGCCCCATGCTAGTCCTCCTCCTTGTATCTGTAAGGCGCGCCCAACGCGCCGATTACCACCATGGCTGCGCACGATGCTGCGATGCTCGCACACCAGGCAAAGCTCGGTGCGCCAACAGCGCCGCAGCTCACGTAAACCGCCGCCACTTGGCCTGCGGCTAGAAGCGCTGCGCCTGCAAACGCGCTAACAATCGATAATACTCGCGATTCGCGCGAGCAGAGGGCGGATACAAAAACTGCAGCTAATACCCAGCTTACTATCGTGATCCAAAGCGCAGGGCTAGCGAGCATTTGCATGAGCGGTGCGGCTTGTGTCTGTGACACGGTAAACGACAGATTGGCATGCAGAACAGATCCGCTTGCGGTGGTAGTGCCCAAGGTAGTGGCGATGACGGCCTGCATCAGGGCACATACGGCAGCTTGCAACGGACGCAAGGTAAAGCCGGCTAGAAGCGGGCAGATGGGCGTGGCCCAGGCAAAGCATGCCGCCGTGCAAGCCAAGGTTGTGTTTGCCGCGGCACTGCGGCGCCTGCCGGCCAAATACCACCAAGCGGTAGCGCAGACGAGCACTACTACGCCCAGTCCGGTTGGCAGCGTGCTGTTGGCGATGATGCCGCAGCCCAGAAAGCCCAGCGCGGCCAGTGCGCCAATGCCTGGCCAGATGGCGCCCACGGCGGCAACGACCACGGCAAAGAGCAGCGAGAACTCTGGCTTGAGCAGCCCGAATGAGACAAACCCTAAGGCAGCCGTCCACCAACACAGGATCGCTGCGACCGCACGTGCGGCGGCGTTGCGCAAAAGTGGATTGACGCCGCCCCAGACGTCTTGTGCGCGCAGGCTCAAGGCGGGCTCTTGCTCGGTGTCGGCTTCGTCGTCGCTCAACAGGCTTGCGAGCTTGCGCTTGCCCTCGTCGATGCTGCCTAGGTATGGCTCGAGCTCGTCGGCCATCTCGAGCACGGTCTCGAATCTTTCGTCCGGGCAAGCGTCTATGGCGCAGGCGATTACTTGGTCGAGCTCGGGCGGGGTGTCGACGCGCACGCGGCTCACGCTCGCAAGCTCGCCTGATTGAATGCGCTTCAAGCTGGCGTCGATGCCGTTTGCGTTGTAGGGATTGGTGCCGGTGAGCATCTCGTAGACGACGACGCCTAAGGCAAACTCGTCGGTGCGCTGGTCGAGGTCTTCACCGCAAATCTGCTCGGGCGGCATGTAGCCCACGGTGCCGCCTGTTGCTTGCGAGTAGCCGTCTGAACCCGCCAGCTCGCTTATGCCAAAGTCGGTGATCTTAACGATGCCGCCTTGGTCGATGAGTATGTTGTCGGGCTTAATGTCTAGGTGAAGCACGGCGTTCTCATGCGCAAAGTCCAGCGCGCAGGCACAGGCTTCTGTCACGGCGGCGATGATGTCCAAGTCCAGCTCGCCGCGATGTGCGCTGTCGATAACCTGCGACAGCGACGGCCCCTCTATGGCCTCCATGATGAGGAAGGCCTCCTGGCCGCGCGTCTCAAAGTCTATGACGCTGGCAATGTTGGGGTGCTTGAGCATGGCAGCGGTGCGCGCTTCGGCCAAGCCGGGGATGGTGCCTTCTTGCGAGCTTTGGCAGATGGGGATGCGCTTGATGGCCACACGGCGCTGAATGCGCGTGTCCCAGCAGATTTGGACGGTACCGCTGCCGCCCTTTCCCGCTGTGCTCAAGGGACGGTAGCGGTCCAAGATCAACGGACCTGGCACGGTGCCTCGCTTCTTGCGTGTTTTTGCTGCGTTTACGGAGTGCTTACGTGTGCCAGAAAGTATAGCATGCGCATCTTAAGCGGTATCATGCGCACGCGCGGGGTATGCGCATGCGGCGCCTTAGTAGCCGGCGACGCTGGCACCGTGCGCAAAAAGCTGTGATTGGACTCTTGCGCAATCCGCTTAATCGGGTAATATAACTACTCGCGCTAAACAGCGCTTTGACAATGCGGGCGTGGCGGAATGGCAGACGCGCATGGTTCAGGTCCATGTGGGGGCAACCCCGTGGAGGTTCAACTCCTCTCGCCCGCACCATCAAATTCAACAGCTCCCACACGGGAGCTTTTTTGTTGCCTACGAGCAGTGAGGGTGGGCACAGCGAGAATCGCGCTTTGCGGGCAGTAAAGGCGCGGCCTGCGGGGGCATGTGTTGCTCCAGCTCACTTCGCTGCTCGCGCCCTTATGGGCGCTCGTGCGCTGCGTTCCGCGCCATCTAGACTTGGCTATCTAGTGGCGCGAGGCGTTACGCAGCACATGTCCCCGCAGGCCGTACAGAGACATAGACTCGCAGGTCAACATACGTAGGGGCGGCACCCTGTGCCGCCCCACGATGCAGGTTTCAGTTGACTGCAGTTCTTTGGGCCTAGAAGCCGTCGATCACATCGCAGCCCATGTAGGGGCGCAGGGCCT
>CAYQLX010000068.1:0-9630 GCA_964418305.1 uncultured Coriobacteriaceae bacterium
AGCCACTACCGACGTAGCCTCCGCCGCAGATGAGCACCTGCTGGTTGTTAAAGAATGCGGCAGTATCGCCTGTGCCGCCGGCCTCAAAAGCGGCGATAGCAAAGACACCCATCAGGGCGATTAAGATAACGGCAATGCCACCGGCAAAGCGTGCAATCGACGCGTTTTGCGGCTTGATAAAGAAGGTAATGCCTGCTGCCACGACAGCGACGGGCACGACAAAGGCACCCAACCCAAAGGCGCAGCGCAAAGCGCTCGAGACAGCGGCCGACACGACGGCCTGACCGGGCATGACGACCATGATAAAGAGCACGATGCCCAGGGCCACAAGCCCGATGCCAATCAAATCATCGCGCAGGGCAGACGAAGCCGCAGCCTGCTGCTGCGGTGCCTCGCGCTTATATTGCGCCTTAGAGCCACGCTTGGCCAAGCTAGGCTTTGAGCTGTTGTTTTTTGCTGCGTTTCTAGCGCTCAATGCCACCTCCATGCCTCGACGGGCATGACCGTCTCTCAAATCGTGTAATCATACATTGTAGCAGCGCGGGTCAAGGACCGCTTAGACCTCGACAACCACAGGCATGATAACCGGGCGGCGATGGCAGCGCTCCCAGATAAACTTGCCGGTAGCATCGCGCACAGACCTCTTGATGCGGTTATTCTCGCCCTTATGGGCCTTTGCCGCCTCGGTAAAGGTCTTGAGTATGCGGGCTCTGGCGTCTGCCAAAAACCTATCGTCATCAAAGCCCGGGATGCCGCGCATCATGACAATTGGGTCTCCCACAGGCTTGCCGGTCTTGCCCTCATAGGTAACAACGACGGTGACAACGCCCTCACTCTGCATCATCTGACGGTCGCGCAAAACATCCTTGCCGATGTCTCCCACGCTACCGCCATCGACGTAGACGATGCCGCTCTCGACAGGCTCACTGCGCTTGACCTTGTGGTCTTGCATCACGAGTGTATCGCCGTTGTCAATGATAAAGATCTTCTTGGGGTCCACACCGCATTTCTCGGCCAAGCGCGCATGGGCCATGAGATGGATGGTCTCGCCATGGACGGGCATGAAGTGCTTAGGATGCACCATGCGCAAGACGAGCTTGAGCTCCTGGGCGCCGGCATGGCCGGACACATGCACAAGGCAGCGGCTCTTGTCATAGACGTCGGCACCAATCTTGGAGAGGTGGTTAATCACGCGCGTGACCGACTTCTCATTGCCGGGAACAGGCGTCGCCGAGATGATAACCGTGTCGCCGCGCTCGATGGAAACCGTCTTATGCTCGCCCACCGACATACGCGCAAGCGCGCTCAGAGGCTCGCCCTGAGAGCCCGTGCACAAAATCACGAGCTTGTGGGGCGGGATGTCGTTGACGTCAAAGGCATCGATGATAAGACCCTCGGGCACGTTGAGGTAGCCCAGCTCCTGCGCGATACGCGTGTTGGTGAGCATGGAGCGACCGGTGACAGCCACTTGGCGCTTTGCCTCTACAGCCGCGTCGCACACCTGCTGGATGCGGTGAATATGGCTCGAGAATGCAGCGACGACAACCTTGCGGCGTGCCTGCTTCATGATTTGACGCAGGGACTCTCCCACCTCTGACTCAGAGAGCGTGAAGTTGGGGTTGTTGGCGTTGGTTGAATCCGACAGCATCAAGTCGACGCCCTCTTGCGCAAAGCGCGCGATAGCAGCAAAGTCCATAACCTCGCCGTCGATGGGAGTGGTGTCAATCTTAAAGTCACCGGTGTGCAGCACAGTGCCCGCCGGGCTCTTGATGAAGATACCCATGGCACCGGGGATAGAGTGGTTGACCGTAAAGAACTCAAGCTCAAAGCATCCGAGCTTGGCCTTGCCGGGGCGACTGACCTCCCTGAGCTCGGGTTGCTTAGAGAGCTTGTGCTCGGACAGCTTGCCCTCGATGAGCCCCAAGGTCATCCTCGTGGCAAGAATAGGAACCTTGCGGTCGAGGTCTTTGAGCAGATAGGGCAGCGCGCCGGTGTGATCTTCGTGGCCATGGGTCACGATGATGCCGCGCAGCTTATGGGCGTTTTCCAGTATGTAGGTGTAATCGGGCAGGATAAGGTCCACGCCGACATGCTCGTCGTCAGGAAACATCAGGCCTGCATCCACGAGCACGATATCGTCGCCGCACTCAAAAGCGGTCATGTTCTTGCCGATAGCGTCCAAGCCGCCCAAGGGGATAATCCTGAGCTTAGGGCCTGTGCTCTTGCTATTGGATTGACCACGGCCGCGGCTGCCGCGACGACGACGCGTAGACGGGGTCTTCTCGCCGCGCTGCTGCCTCGTGCCGCCGGATGCGACGTTGGCAGAGCCCTTCTTAGGGGCTCCTATATTGTTGTTGGGCATGAAGAAATTGCTCCTCAATGCCTGCGATCATGAACAGGCGATCTTCTAACGGATATCTCCGACTAGGCGAAGTACCTCTGTCATCTGCGAGCGCTGCTCGGCTGTCGCCTTAACCAAGGGAAGCCTCAATCCTCCCACGCCAAATCCCAAGATATCCAAGGCCTCTTTAGCCATGATTGGGTTGGCGGTGATAAACAGCTCCCTCATAAGAGGCATGAGCTCATCGAGCGCCATATGCGCCTCTTTGGTCTTGCCTGCGAGATAGAGGTCGATTACCTCTCTATAGCGTGCAGGGGCGACGTTTGCGATGGTGGATACCACGCCGACGCCACCAAAGCCCATGATCTGGAGAACCTCGTCGTCGTTTCCCGAGTAGACGCAGAAACCCGACGGTGCCTCCTTTGCGATGGTGGCGATTTGGTCCATATTGCTGCTTGCCTCTTTGATGCCGACGATGTTGTCCACATCGTTGGCCAAGGCAAGCGTCGTCTGAGCGGTCATGTTAATGCCGCTACGAGACGGGATGTTGTACATGAGCATAGGTACGTCAGGTGCCGCTTGCGCGATAGCCTTGAAGTGCTCGATGAGGCCCGCCTGGGGCGGCTTGTTGTAGTAGGGCACCACAGTCAAAAAGCCATCCAAGCAACCGAGCGCCGCGTATTCGCGTGCGTCTTGACAGCTTGCAGCCGTGTTGTTGCCACCGCAGTAAGCGATGACCTTGGCACGGTTACCCACAGCCTGGGCCACGGCTTTGAAAAGCTCGAGCTTGTCTTCATGCGACACCGTGGGGGACTCGCCTGTGGTCGCGCAGACGGCTAGGGCGTCGCAGCCCCCGTTGACCAAGCGCTCTGCCAAAGCCTGCGCGCGATCAAAGTCTACGTTGAGCTTTGCGTCAAATGGCGTGACCATTGCTGCTACTAAGCGGCCAAAAACGGGTTCAGACATCTTTACTCCCATGCTCTAAATAGCGACTGTTTATCTTAGCGTTAGTCCATCAGCTTTTCCAGACCCACGACGAGCCCGTCGAGGTCTCCCACGGCGCGAATAGCCAAAAGAACGCCGGGCATATACGAGCTGCGGTCGATGGAGTCGTGGCGGATAGTGAGCGTCTGCCCAGCACTGCCAAAGATGACCTCCTGATGCGCCACGTAGCCATCAGAGCGCACGGAGTGGACAGGGACATCGGACACGAGGGCACCGCGTGCACCCTGCATGCCATCAAGCTCTGTCTCTTTGCCCGGGGACGTGCACCCAAAGTCACGCGCCGCGGCAATCATGTTGGCCGTGCGCACGGCCGTGCCACTGGGACTGTCCTTCTTGTTGTTGTGATGGAACTCGATGACCTCTGCATCGGGGAAGTACTTTGCCGCCTGCTGCGCAAAAAGCATCATGAGTACTGCGCCTGTAGTGAAGTTAGGGGCACAGAACAAGGCGGCGTTGCCGGCAGCGGCCTCATCAAAGATCTGCTGGAGCTTCTGCTCAGACAAGCCTGTAGTGCCCAAAACGCAATCGATGCCTGCGGCAAGAGCGCAGCGCAGGTTTGCCTCTGCGGCATCAGGGCGCGAGAAATCGACCAAAACGTCTGGGGCAGAGGCATCGATGGCCTCTTTAAGATCGGTGTAAACCTTTGCAGCTGCCTTTCCGGCATGCGCGTCAGGCGCCGCAAACGGGTCGAACCCGGCAACGAACTCCATATCGGCAGCCTCATCAACTGCTCCAATGACTGTCGAGCCCATGCGGCCGCATGCGCCGCTCACCAAAACCTTGATCATCTGTCAAACCATCCTCTCGATATCGATTGCTAGAAAGGGGCCTATCACAGCAACCACGGAATTAGTGCCAAGCACCGCCGCGGCTGCGTAGTTTACTTACTCAAGCGCGCTCATGCGCTGCATCATGCAGCCCTCTTGCACGCTCACGGGTTCAAACCCGCTCGATATCATCTTACCCAGCCGCAACGTAGGAATAAGCGCAGATTCCACACCCAATACGCAAGAGCCGCAGACCATCTCGCGAACGCGCGCCAACCGTACGCGTCCAAGGCCACACTTACTCGAAGTAAGGCTCGTAGGCGACGGCGTCGTTAAGCGGATCGCCTGGAAAGAGATGGCGATAGAGGTCGATGAAGTAGTCATCAGTCATCGACGCGATGTAGTCCACGACGATGTCGTCAGGGCGATGCTCAAGCTCCCAGGAGTAGTCATGACGCATGAGCGCATTGTGCGCGTGATGCCTAAAGACCGGAGAACTCTCGTTGCCGGCAGCGATGTCGTCGATGAAGCGCATGTAGAGATTGCCCATCATCTCCTCGATGGGCGCAAGCCTGCCGCGCACGAAGTCTGTCTCGTAGATCTTGGTGTAGTTTTCTTTTCGGATGGCGTCTATGGCCTCAAAGACCTCTGGGTCCATGGCAATGTAGTCATGCCCCAACGAGTTTTTGATGATGTTGCGCGTGAGGTTGTAGATAATCTGGTGGTTCTGCGTCCCAACAAGCGGGCTTTGCTCGTATGAGTCCAGATCGCGCAGGTGGACGCGCGCGGCGTCTTGGCGGTCCTTTCCCACGTAGGCGATGATGTCACTAATGCGCACGACGCAGCCCTCAAGGGTACTGGGGCGCAAATCGGCGATGTTGGATTGATCGTTGTAGCAGCCCTCAAGCAAGGCATCAAGCTCCTCGAAGCTGTCGCAGGGCGCGGGGCGGTACTCCAAAAAGGCCTTCTCGCCGCAATGAGCCAGGATGCCGTTGTAGGTCTGCAAGCATAGGTTAGCGTCGGCCATGACACGCAGCAGCCTCACGCTGTGCACATTGTGGTTGAAGTAGCGCTGTGTGCGCTCGTGGTAGAGCTTACTCAAATAACGCTCGCCTTCGTGCCCAAAGGGCGTATGGCCCAGATCATGACCTATGGATATAGCCTCGATGAGGTCCAAGTTGAGCCCCAACGCCATGCCGATAGTGCGCCCCACGCGGCTTACGAGCTGTAGATGGAAGCTGCGGCGGCAGACGTCGTCGTTACGCACGAAGCTAAACACTTGCGTCTTATCAGAACAGCGACTATAGAAGGGGTTGTGCATAATCTTCTCTACGTCGACAACGAACGGCGGGCGCGCCAAGTAAGCGTCGGGCGCCAGGTAGCGCTGCTGGCGCTCCCTCACAGCCGCGTCGTCATGGCAGGCATAAGGCGAAAGCGCCGCCTGAGCTGCGGCTTGGTTGTGGCGCAGAAGATCTGCTTGATCTGGTGTGAAGTCAAACAAGGGGTTGCCTGTCAAAAGCGTGCCCCTCCCCTCTTAGGTATGCGAGCGTGCGTTGGTACAGACAAGATACACCAGGCGCAAGGTGACAAGCGGCGCGCAAACAAAAAGGCGGCCGCCGCTTTGGCAGTCGCCTTTTTGCATAGCGCACTCAAGAACTTTGCAGGGAACCGAGTGCCTATAGTCTTAGTTCTCGAATGTGCTCGTGCATCACCTGATCCTAAAGGTTATGGAGACCAGCTGTCCCATTAGATGGCCTCCTTGATTTTCGGACAGGATGCAAGGTAAAGTATCCGGTAACCGTATACTCAAGCAAAACAACCCAAAAACATCGGAGGAATCCGTGAACGAGCAAGACAACCTCTACACAACCGGACAGTTTGCCGAGCTTTGTGGCGTCAAGAAGCAGACGCTGTTCCACTACGACGACATAGGCCTGCTCAAACCCGCGCGCGTAGACAGCAACGGTTATCGCCGCTACTCGCACGATCAATACCAAGACTACCTGCTCATCTCTTGCCTCAAAGAGGCCGGCATGTCGCTTGCCGAGATAAAAGATTACCTCGAAGAAGACGACCCGCAGGCGCGTCAGCACACCGTAGAGGTGCGTTTGGCTGCCTTGGACAGGCGTATCGCCTACCTCATGAACGTGCGCAAGATACTAGCAAGCTCATTTACCAGCGGCGGCGGCATCGTAGGAAGCAAAGAAGGCAACAACGACGAGATACGCCTAGAGAACCGCCCCGAGCTTGTAACGTGGTCGTCCAAACCGCTCGACAAGATGAACGACAAACAGCTCGTGGAGCATGTGGCCGCTATCGTCAAGCGCGTCGAGCCTAGCGCCGTCGTGCTCGACAGCCAAGACGTGCTCAACGGCATCACCGACAACCAAAAACTCCTCTTGGTACGAAAAAACGAGAGCTTTACCGCATCAGATGCCGCAGAGCTAGGGCTCGAAGAGTTCACAATCGCGGCGGGCCGCTACGGCGTGACCGATCAACAGCCGGGCGAGACGCCGGAGGACGCCTACGCGCGTCTTATCAAGAGCATGGAGGACTTTGACGAGGTGCCCGGGCCTTATTTCTTTGAGGAATACCCCCTGGCAAGCGCCGCAGGAAGCGACGCGCCGTTGCAGATTGCTGTGCAGCTCATCCCCATAAACCCCGACGACCTCTCGGTCATTCACTAGGGTTGCCACTTGCGCTAAGTTTGCGCCGGACAAGCGCGTGCGCCTAGCGCGACGCGTCGTCTCTGAGCTTCTTGGAGCGTGCGGCATTTTGGATGAAGGTGGGCACCTGCGCCAAGATGACGGCAGCAAAGACGAGCGCACAACCAAAGAGCTCGATGCCACCCAACACCTCGCCTAAGAATACAAATCCCGCCAAGGCGGCAAAGACCGATTCCAAGCTCATGATGATGGAGGCCACCGTCGCATCGGTGGTCTTTTGCGCGATGATTTGGAAGGTGTAGGCCACGCCGTCGGACAAGACGCCCGCGACCAAGATGGGCCCTATGGCCGCAAGTATGCCGGTGATGCTGGGCGACTCGAAGATAAAGGCACAGACAAGGGCTATGCAGCCTGATGTAAGCAGCTGCACACGCGACAGGCGCACGCCGTCCACCTGCGTAAAGCGGTCAATGATGATGATATGGGCCGCGTAGCCAACAGCGCAGCCCAAGGTGAGCCAATCGCCCAAGTAGATCTCTCCCAAGCCGTTAGGCACGCACAAAAAGTACATGCCGGCCATGGCCACAACCACAGAGAGCAAGACCACGGGGCTTGCCTTTCTGTTTACCACCACGCCAAAGACTGCAACCACGATCATGTAGATAGCGGTGATAAAGCCGCTGCGCCCGGATATGGCCGTGCCGTCTGGATAAATGGTGATGCCCATTTGCTGCAAGAAGGCAGAAGCGCACAGCACTACACCGCAGGAGGCGCCCGCGATAAGAAGCGTCTTTCTTGTGTAGCCGCACGAGCCGCTCACGCGCGAGACCGGCACAGGAGCCATATCCTGGCCCATGCGTTTGCGTGCGGCGATCACAAAGCTCAAGAACAACGCGCCAATGAAGTTGCGTGAGAACAGGAAGGTGAAGGGGTCGACATGTGATGAGGCTGCGGTCTGGGCGGCAAAGGTAGAGCCCCACAACACAGCGGTAATAAGCAAAAGGATAGGTCCAGTGGCCTTCAAATAACACTCCCCTAACAAGGCGCGGCAGCATACCTGCCGCAAGAACAAACGTCAGACATCTTACTCCAGCGCCGCCAAGGCACAAACAGGCTATTCGCTTGACGGAGGACGCATGACAGCCAAGCGCCCCACCCCCAAAACGGGGACGGGGCGCAAGCATGCAGCTACTTTGTGCTTAGACGGCCTACCTAAAGCGAGCCTCTGTATCGGTGTTTTTGACTTGAACGTCGTGTGCGCCGCCTTCCACGATGGACACAGCGGAGACGAGCGTAATCTTTGCCACGTCGCGCAGCTCGGGGATGTCGAGCGCACCACAGTTGCACATGGTATGGCGCACCTTGGACAAGGAGAGCTCGACGTTGTCATGCAGCGGGCCGGCGTAAGGTACGTAGGAATCGACGCCCTCTACAAACGCCATCTTCTTATCGTCGCCGCCAACGTCGTAGCGCTGCCAGTTGCGTGCGCGAGCGGAACCCTCGCCCCAGTATTCCTTCATGTAGCTTCCGTTGACGTTGACCTTGTTGGAAGGCGACTCGTCAAAGCGTGCGAAGTAGCGGCCCAGCATCATAAAATCGGCGCCCATGGCAAGAGCCAAGGTGATGTGGTAGTCCTGCACGATGCCGCCGTCTGCGCACAGGGGCACGTAGATGCCGGTCTCTTTGAAGTACTCGTCGCGTGCGCGAGCGACTTCGATGACAGCGGTAGCCTGACCGCGACCGATGCCCTTCTGCTCGCGCGTGATGCAGATGGAGCCGCCGCCAATGCCGATCTTGATAAAGTCTGCGCCGGCATCAGCCAAGAAGCGGAAGCCATCAGCATCCACGACGTTGCCTGCGCCCACATAGACGCTATCGCCGTAGTTCTTGCGGATCCACTCCAGAGTGATCTTCTGCCAATCGGAGTAACCCTCGGAAGAATCGATGCACAAGACATCGGCGCCAGCCTCGAGCAGCAGGGGCACGCGCGTCTCGTAGTCACGGGAGTTAATGCCCGCGCCCACGATAAAACGCTTTTGATCATCCAAAAGCTCCAAGGGGTTGGCCTTGTGGGAGTCGTAGTCTTTGCGGAACACGAAGCTCACGAGGCAGTCATTGGCGTCAACGATGGGCAGGGCATTGAGCTTGTGATCCCAGATGATGTCATTGGCTTCTTTGAGGCTGATGCCATCAAGGCCGACGACGAGCTTCTCACGCGGGGTCATGAACTCCTGCGCCTTGGTGGACGGATCCATACGGCTGGGGCGATAGTCACGCGAGGTAACGATGCCCAAAAGCTTGCCGGTGGGCGTGCCGTCTTGGGTCACAGGCATGGTGGAGTGACCAAACTTAGCCTTGAGCTTAATAATCTCATCCATGGTGGAATCCGGCGTGAGGGCGATGTCGCTAGGGACAAAGCCCGCCTTGGTGGACTTGACCTGGCGCACCATCTCGGCCTCGTCCTCCGGGGACTGAGAACCATAGATAAAGGAGACGCCACCCTCCTTGGCAAGCGCCACGGCCAACCTGGGGCCAGAGACGGCCTGCATGATGGCCGATACCATGGGGATGTTCATGGTGATGGGTGATGTCTCACCCTTCTTGAAGCGCACCAGCGGGGTTTTGAGGCTTACGTCGGACGGGATGTGCTTCGTAGTTGTGTATCCGGGAACGAGAAGGTACTCGCTAAAGGTATGCGAAGGTTCGTCGTAGTAGAAGGCCATATGCTCAAACCCCTTGTCTCTATGATGCGTCCAAATTATCCGTTCATACTACTACAGGCTCGAGCGCTATATTTGGGCAAAGCCCCAAGTGGAGGGCTATTTTTCGCGGGATGAGCCACGCGGCGCCA
>CAYQLX010000069.1:0-2353 GCA_964418305.1 uncultured Coriobacteriaceae bacterium
CAGTTATTTTGTGGCGCGAGGCGTTACACAAGATATGCTCCTAGCAAACCTAAGTAACGTATTAAAACTTCAGCTTAAGAAGAAGCACGGTATAAATCGCGCCTTGCGCTCAGACTCCGCACCCGAGCGCGCTTTCGGTGCCTGCAGCTGCGGAACTCGCGCTTCGCGCTCAAACAGTCCTCGCTCCCGCAGACACCTCAAGCGCGCTCTGCTCCATATTCGCGCTTAGCGCGATTTATACTGTGCTTTGTAAATATTGCGTCAATGCTATATCGCTACGAAGCGGCCTTTGGCCGGCTTTGATTTTCTCTGGTGCGGCTGTTAAGTACGTCAGTGGAATCTATCAAACCGTTATATCCTAAACGCGCAGGTATTTGTACGTAGGGGTCGAATTTATTCGACCCCACGCTACAGCAATAGAACAGCTGCGGTTTATGCGATGTTATCGAATAAAATCTTCGAGCAATTGCTCTATATATACTTACAATAATTTGTTTCATGTGAAACATTGACTTAGAAGAAACAGGAAATAGAAATCTAAAAGAGAGCAGAATGTTTCACGTGAAACACCTGAGATGAATACGATTGAATATAGAGCTCAATTCCTATATGAATGTTTCACGTGAAACATCAGAGTTGAAAGTAGACGAATATAGATCCTAAATACCTAAGTGAGTGTTTCACGTGAAACATAGGAGGGAAATTTAAGGCTCATAGAGAAACAATCCTGAGCTCCGCGTAGTAATTAAAGAAACAGCTTCGTATAATGCGGATACATCCAAAGAAAGGAGCGTCGTGAGTAACGTAGCTAGAAAGAATCCTGATCGCGATTGCTTGGTTTTAGGAATCATCAATCAAAAAGGTGGCGTAGGAAAATCCACTACCTCAGTGAACCTAAGCGCTGCGCTAGGGGAGAAGGGTTACAAAGTCCTTTTGATTGACCTTGATCCGCAAGGCAACAGCTCTAGTGGCCTTGGTTTTAATAAAGCCGATTGCGAATTGAGCTCATATGATTGCCTTCTCAATGATGAGGTGGGAACCAAGGAAATCATCGTAGAGGTGAAGACTAAGGGTGTTGATCTAATTCCGGCAACAATTGACCTAGCCGGTGCAGAAGCTGAGCTTGTTCAAGAGATTTCAAGAGAATCTAGGCTTAAAGAGGCAATTGAAGAGGTACGTAGTGAGTACGACTTTGTTATCGTAGATTGCCCACCTTCCCTAGGTTTGCTGACAATAAACGCTCTTACCGCATCTGACCAGCTGATTATCCCCATCCAATGCGAATTCTTTGCATTGGAGGGATTAGCAAAAATTGTTGACTCCATAAACATGGTAAAGAAACGTCTCAATAAAAACCTAGAGGTCTTTGGCGTAGTTATCACCATGTACGATGGCCGCACTTCTTTGGCAAAACAGGTAGCCGATGAAGTTTCAAACTACTTTGGCGACAAGGTCTTTGAGACTAAAATCCCCAGAACGGTGAGAATCAGCGAAGCTCCTGGTTACGGAATGCCTATTACGGAATATGACAGTAACGGCAAAGGCGCTGCAGCCTACCGGGATTTGGCTAAAGAAACAATCAAACGTTACAAGAAGCTAGCTTAGTAGAAATATTCAAGGCATCTCTCTTAGTTGAGGAGCATAAAATGGCAGCTAAAGGCAAAGGTGGACTCGGTAAAGGACTCGGGGCTCTGTTCGAGGAAGCTACGATGGAGTCTGGCACAAACACGTCAAGCAAAGCGCAAACCGAGCTAAAACTAGAAGAATTAGAACCAAATCCTGATCAACCGCGTTCTAATTTTGATAAAGAAGCATTGGAATCCCTTGCAGATTCCATAAAGAAAGAGGGATTGCTTCAGCCAATATTGGTAAGGCCTAGAAACGGACATTATCAGATCGTTGCAGGTGAGAGGCGTTATCACGCTTGCAAGCTTGCTGGTCTTGAGAAAGTTCCTGTAAGAATCATCGATATGGATGAGGAGCAAACATTACGCGTTGCTCTGATAGAGAACCTCCAAAGAAGCGACCTGAATGCGATAGAAGAAGCCAAGGGATACAAGAACCTTATGGAGATAGGGAATCTTACCCAAGCTCAGGTCGCAGAAGCAGTTTCTAAATCCAGGTCAGCTGTGGCAAATGCGCTGCGTTTGCTTGATTTGCCAGAAGATATCCAAACTTATATCTACGAGGGAAAGATTTCTGCTGGTCATGCACGCGCAATTCTCTCAGTCCCAGAAATCAGCAAGAGAATGAAGCTGGCAGAAAAGATTGCCGACGAAAAACTCTCGGTAAGAGAGGCAGAGGCTATCGCCAGGTTGTATGCAGCAGGAGATCTAGAGCGTGCGGTCAAACC
>CAYQLX010000069.1:2453-9458 GCA_964418305.1 uncultured Coriobacteriaceae bacterium
TAAACCAAGTAGTCCTCGATAGAGATAGCATCAAGACCAGGGAACAAAGCGTCAAAGATCTTGCAGTAGGCAGGGTTGTTGTTTGAGAGAAGCTTCTTGCCTTCTCGTGTGAGGGTGACGCTCGCTGCACGACGATCGAAAGGATCAGTATCGCGTTTGACCAAACCTTTGTTAATCAATGCTGTGACAGAGACAGTAGCAACGTTTGGTCTGATGCTGATAGCGTCGCTTATAGCAGAAAGCCGCAAGCCCTTCTTGCTATTGCCAAGAGTTCTGAGGATGCGGCCCTCATTGATAGAGAGGTTGCTCTTGCGATCGTAAACACTTGCCTGTGCAAGGAAGCAGGAGATGGCTTCGATGATAAAGGTTCTACGCGTGTGAAGTTTAAGTTCACTGGTGCTCAAACCAGATTCGATCTTAGAGGAGAGGAGCTCTACATAAGCCTCTTCATCAAAGTCATCGAAAGAAATACTTCCGTTATTGAAATGTTGTACATAGGTGAGCAACTCGGGATAAGCGGTCTCTTGAATATCGTTTGCAACTTTTGCAAAGATCTCTTGCAGGATGAAGATGTAATGAGGTGCAACCTCACGGCCTTTGTCGGTGATATCAACAAAGACATGGCGCTTATCTTTACTGTCGGCGCTTCGTGTGACAAAGCCTTTGTTCTCCAAGATATCCATAGAGGCGGTGATGGTGCTCGCCTTGAGGTAGAGCTCTGAAGCAACGTCGCCGATGGGCTGCATACCATGCAGCGCGATGTGCATCAAAATCCTGGATTGCGTGACGTTGAGCTTGTATTCGTTTCTTGAGATGCGGTCAATCTTTCTGTCCATGGCAACCATGTAGTTGATCCAGGCCAGGCGCGTTCCTATCGATTGGTTGTCGTTAATGCCCATAAGCGCTCCCTCTGTAGCTTGAAGCCGCTGCCAAGATCTGACGGCATGGCTTACAGTTTGCAAACTTCCTTTGTCTTTGACTCTTTGTTGAGCTTAAGAAGCTAATTTGAATAGAAGGTTAAAAATCGTGATTTAACACAGAAGTTTAAGCAAAGACTGAAATAAAAAGTATGACAAGGTATGAGATAGACTGAGAAATAGGATGATTCGGGCTTTGGATAATCTCTTGCTTATTGGAATGTAACTATGATTGGGAGTGCTTTTGAATAAGCTGCCCACATGCTCCGTCTATGTCGCTACCTCGGGAATTGCGTACTGAGGCCTCAATTCCTGCCTGCATCAGCCCTTTCATAAAAACGTCAATTCTAGGCGATGGATCCATGAGGTAATCTTGGCGGCTTTGCTCGTCTTTTTTGATGGGGTTGAGGGGGATGAGGTTCACGTGGCACAGCATCCCTTGGCAAAAGTTGATGAGCGCCTGCAAGTCGTCGTCATGATCGTTGACTTGGTCTATCAACGCATACTCAAAGGTAGGGCGGCGGTTAGTGGCTGCTATGTAATTCAAAAGCGCCTGCCGCAAGCTGGTAAGAGGTTGATTTCTCACTCCGGGCATGAGCTTGTCGCGCGTCTCTTGGACAGCGCTATGAAGGCTTACGGCAAGGGTGAACTGTTCTTCCTCTGTGGCAAAGCGCTTTATTCCATCGGTGATACCGCAGGTTGAAACAGTGATATGCCTAGCTCCAATGCCAAGACCCAAGCTCGAGTTCATATGACGCAAAGCGATGAGGGTCGCATCGTAGTTGGCAAAGGGCTCGCCTTGTCCCATGGCTACGATGTTAGTCACGCGCACGCCAAAATCTTCTCCTACCAGGCGCACTTGGTCGAACATCTCGCCGGCATGGAGGTTTCTTGTAAAGCCGCCCCATCCCGTGGCGCAAAAGACGCACCCCATGGCACAGCCCGCCTGGGTGCTAAAGCAGACGGTGAGCCTGCTGCTGTCTTTGCTGGGGATACCCACGGTCTCTACGCATACGCCATCCACCAGCTGGATTAGGTACTTGCGCGTGCCATCGGCGCTCACCTGTCTTTTGATGATGGAGGGCACGGTGAGCGAGCAGTGCTCTGCAAGTTTTGCGCGCAGACCCTTGGAGAGGTTGGTCATATCGTCAAAGGAGCTTGCGCCCTTCTGCCAAAGCCATTGCTCCACCTGCTTGAGCCTAAAGTTGGGCTGTACCAGGGTTTCTACGAGCAGAACCTTGAGCTCGCATGGGGAGAGGGATTTGATATCGGGGAGCATCGAACTAACTTCCTTTGTGCGGGTCTTGATGTGATTTTGCTCGGTTAAGATACCATCAGCTAGAATCAAGCGCTTATCAAAAGGGGATTGAACCATGGTTACACCAAAACCCTGCAACCCGGCTGAGGTTAAGGTCACGCTTCTCAAAGGCGGCAAAAGCGGCGAGCGCGAGGTGTCGCTTAGGTCTGGCGCGGCTTGCGCCCAGGCTTTGGAGGAGATGGGCTTTAGCGTCGTGCAGGTCGATACAGCTGACGACGATATGATTGAGCAAATCATCGACTCCAAACCCGACGTGGTCTACTGCGCGCTGCACGGTCGCGACGGTGAGGACGGCCGCATGCAGGGCCTTTTGGAGCTTTTGCGTCTTCCTTACACCGGTTCTGGTGTCCTGGCCAGCGCGTTGGCTATGGATAAGACGCGCGCCAAGCAGATATACCGTTCTGCCGGGCTGCCTACGCCTGGCTCTGTGAGTCTCAAGCGCGGTCAGGCTTACGATGTGGACGATATTGTGGCCGCGGTGGGGGAGCATTGCGTGGTAAAGCCGGCGAGCGAGGGCTCGTCCATCGGCATGTCCATGGTGAGCAAAAAGGAAGATCTTGCTGCTGCTATCGACGAGGCCTTCAAGCATGATCATCTGCTGCTCATCGAGACCTTTGTGGCCGGCGTGGAGACGACGGTTGCCGTCTTGGGCAATGACGACCCCCAGGCTCTGCCTGTTATCGAGATAGTGCCGCAGGAATCCAGCGAGTTTTATGACTTCGAGGCAAAGTACGCGCCGGGCGGCTGCACGCATATCATCCCTGCGCGCATCCCCAAAGAGCAGTTTGAGATGGCGCAGCGTTACGCGGTCGAGGCGCATAAGGCGCTGGGGTGCAGTGGTGTCTCCCGCACGGATATCATCTGCAACCCCGATGGACAGATGTGGCTACTCGAGACAAACACGCTGCCCGGCATGACAGCAACGTCGCTTTTGCCCGACGCTGCCAAGGAGGTTGGCATCGAGTTTGGGCCGCTGTGCAAGATGATGGTCGAGCTCGCGCTGGAAAACGCCAGCTAAACGCGAGCTAGTCGCAAGCTAGTTGACTCATGGAGGGCGCCTCGGATTGGGGCGCCCTCTTTCTTGTGGCCTGCTGCATCGATGCGCCGGACCAGCCCTCCAGCCACGTCCACCACTGTCGCCCTCCATCTACCACACCGCCGTCATCGCCCGCAAAAATAATCGCGCCGTTGGCAAGAGCGGGTCTTCGCAGGTCAGATGCTGGTTGGTACCTTGGTTGGATACCAGTCGAGAGCCACTTTCAAAGGAAGGAGAGGGCATATGTCTCAGCTTACAGAGATTCGCTGGCACGCACGTGCGGGCCAGGGTGCTGTTACTGCAGCCAAGCTGGTTGCAGAGACCGCTTTGTCCATGGGGCGCTACATGCAGGCCATGCCCGAATACGGCCCCGAGCGCGCAGGCGCTCCCCTCAAGGCGTTTACGCGCGTTTGCGATACGCCCATTGAAGTCCACAACAACGTCGTCAACCCCAAGATTGTGGTGGTGCTCGACGATACGCTGCTTTCTTTGGTGGACGTAACCGAGGGCATCCTTCCCGGTGGCAGCATCATCATCAACACGCGCCTGACACCTGCCCAGGCTAAGGCCAAGCTTAACGTGAGCGATGACATCACGGTTGCCTGTGTTGACGCAAGCGGCATCGCCATGGACACCATCAAGCGCGACATCCCCAACGCCGCCATCGTCGCAGCTGTTATCAAGGTCACGAGCGTTGTTCCCTTGGAAGAGTTCAAAGCTCACTTTGAGAGCAGCTTTGCCAAAAAGGAGCTCGTGCCTGCCAACATGGAGGCAATCGACAGGGCATACGAGGAGGTGCAGCTGTAATGACACGCAAATGGGACGTGAGCCGCGTTGACAGCCAG
The DNA here is from genome assembly GCA_964418305.1 of uncultured Coriobacteriaceae bacterium. Lineage (GTDB taxonomy): Bacteria > Actinomycetota > Coriobacteriia > Coriobacteriales > QAMH01 > W2P13-069. The sequence goes on from CAYQLX010000069.1 coordinate 6,570, forward strand.
AGCTACAAGGTCCTGCCTTTGGGCGCCGTCAACCCCGACAGCGGTAACTCCGTGGATTACATCACCGGCGGCTGGCGCAGCCAGCGCCCAGTCTGGAATGCAGACGCCTGCAAGCAGTGCCTCATCTGCTGGATTGTGTGCCCCGATGCGTCGGTAATCGTCAAAGACGGCAAAATGACCGGCATCGATTACGACCATTGCAAGGGCTGCGGCATTTGCGCCAGGGAATGCAAGTTCGACTCCATCCGCATGGTGCTCGAGTCTCAGGCGGAAGGAGAGATGTAGCCATGTCGCAAATCAAAGTGCTCTCTGCAAACGGAAACCAGATGGTGGCTCAGGCCTACCGCCAGGCAGAGCCCGACGCCTTGTTCGCCTACCCCATCACCCCACAGACCACCATCGTGGAAAACTTCGCCAAGTTCGTGGCCGACGGCCTCGTCCATACCGAGTATGTGACGGTGGAAAGCGAGCATTCATCCATGTCTGCCTCCATCGGCTCTTGCGCTGCCGGTGCGCGCACCTTTACCGCCACCTCCAGCCAGGGCCTGGCCTATATGGCCGAGGAGCTGCCCATCGCATCGGGCATGCGCCTGCCCATCATCTTGGCCAACGCTAACCGCGCCATCAGCGCGCCCATCAACATCAACTGCGACCACAGCGACGTCATGCTCGCCGCCAATAGCGGCTGGCTTATGTTCTTCGCAGAAAACGCCCAAGAGGCCTACGACAATACACTCATCGCCATCCGCTCTGCAGAGGACAAGCGCGTGCTGCTGCCGGCTATCACGGCGCTCGATGGTTTTATCACCACGCATGCCATGGAGCGCTGCGAGCTTATGGACGATGAGACCGTGGCAGAGTTTGTTGGGCAGCGCGATGCGCTTTACTCGCTGCTTGACACGGCAAACCCCGTCGCCATGGGCAGCTACACAAACGCCGAGCCTCACTACGAGGTTAAGAAGTCCCAGCGCGCCGCCATGGAGGCTGCTCGCGCCGTAATCAAAGAGTACGGCGACAAATGGGCAGATATCAGCGGTCGCCCCTTTGACATGGTTGATTGCTTTGAGTGCGAGGATGCCGATTATGTGGTCGTCGTCATCGGCTCGTGCGCGGGCAACGTGCGCCATGTTGCTCGCCAGCTGCGCGCTCAGGGCAAAAAGGTGGGCGTCGTGCGCATCCGCGTCTTCCGTCCGTTCCCGGCACAAGAGCTCGCAGACGCCCTGGCACACGCCAAGGCTGTGGCTGTGATGGATCGCAGCGAGACCTACGGCGGCCAGATGGGCCCCGTGGCTCTTGAGACTGCAGCCGCGCTCTTCAAAGCGGGCATATCCGTGCCGCTCAAGAACTACTTCTACGGCCTCGGCGGTCCCGATATCACACTTGCTGATATAGAGCGCGTCTTTAGCGAGCTTGAGGGTCTTGCCGCAGGCAGCGTGGACGCGCAAGTTGCCTACTTGGGCGCAGTAAAGGAAGGTGAGTAGAAATGGCAAGCATCAAAGAGCTTTCTAACCTGCCTGAGCGCCTGTGCGGCGGCCATCGCCTGTGCGGCGGCTGCGGCGCTGGCATCGCGGTGCGCCAAGTCATGCTGGGTGCTGGCGATGATGACGTCGTCGTGGCCAACGCCACCGGTTGTCTTGAGGTTTCAACGACGGTCTACCCGTATTCCAGCTGGAACACGCCCTTTATCCACAACGCCTTTGCCAACGGCGCTGCAACCTTGAGCGGCGTGGAGGCAGCCTACAACGGCCTCAAGCGTGCAGGTAAGGTGCCTGCCGATAAGGAGATAAAGTTCGTGGGCTTTGGCGGCGACGGTGGCACCTACGACATTGGCCTGCAGAGCCTGTCGGGCGCCATGGAGCGCGGCCACAACATGGTCTACGTCTGCTACGACAACGGCGCGTACATGAACACCGGCATCCAGCGCTCGAGCGCCACCCCGCACGGCGCATGGGCCACAACCGCAGAAGTCGGCAGTGTGCAGCAGGGCAAGCAGCAGCGCCGCAAGGACTTGACCAGCATCATGGCTGCCCACCACATCCCCTATGTGGCGCAGGCTAGCGTGAGCAACTGGAAGGACCTCGTCTCCAAGGCAGAAAAGGCCTTCCAGACGCAAGGTCCCGCCTTCATCAACGTGCTCGCCCCTTGCCCCCGCGGCTGGCGCATCCCCAGTGATATGACGATTGAGGTCGCTCGCTTGGCGGTGGAGACCGGCTTCTGGCCGCTGTTTGAGGTGGTCGATGGCAAGTGGAGCATGACCAAGGTCAAAGGCGAGAGGCTGCCTTTGGAGGAGTTTCTCAAGGTACAGGGTCGCTTCAAGCACCTCTTCAAGCCGCGCAACGACGAACTTATCGCCCAGCTTCAGCAGGAGTGCGACGAGTTCTACGCTTATGTAGAGGCACGCTGCAGCTCAGAGGCATAAAGCACAAGCTGCACATATAGACGCTCACAACGTTTTGGCGAGGGTGGCTTTTTCAAGCTGCCCTCGCTTTTTTGCGCGCTCACATCGCTCAAAATGGCCTTGTGCCGACAAAGCTGCCCTTGAGCTGCGGGTTTGGGCTTGGCTGCTCTTATCATGAAAGCCAACGCGTTTTGTGCGCAGAGGTTTCACCATCCCACACACGTCGAGAGGAAACCAATGAGAGAACTCAAGTCAATGGATGGCAACAACGCGGCGGCGCATGTCTCCTATGCGTTCACCGAGGTTGCAGCTATCTACCCCATCACCCCCTCGAGCCCCATGGCCGATTATGTCGACCAATGGGCTGCTAAGGGTCGCAAGAACATCTTTGGCACGACCGTCAAGGTAGCCGAGCTTGAAAGCGAGGCCGGTGCCGCCGGCGCCGTCCACGGCTCGCTTACCGCTGGCACGCTGACCACCACCTACACCGC
>CAYQLX010000070.1:0-9409 GCA_964418305.1 uncultured Coriobacteriaceae bacterium
GTGAAGCGTCCTTCACCGCACGAACCTTGCCGCTAGATCCTAAAGAACAGCAGGAGATACTTAATGCGGCCAACGTAGGCGCGGGCGCGCCTGTGGAAGGCAGCGTAGTAGTCGTGGAACGCGGCAAGCTGCTCGTCACTTGGCTGGACGCCGCCGTACACCACGGCGCCGTAGTCCTGCGCCAAGCGCGTGAACGCGCAAGCCTCAGCTGTTTGCTCGAAATAAGTCGTCTGCGGCTCGATGGCTACTGCGTACTCATTAAGCGTTTGCAGCGTGAGCGGCGGCACCTTCATCTTTACCAGGCTACGCATGAAGTAGAGGAACAGCCCCTGCACCTGTGCCGCTGCAGGCAGCTCACGCACTTTGGCAAGCCATCGCGCGCGCAGTAGCTTTCGCAGCGCAATAACAGCCAGCACAATCAGCACAACCAACACAATGGCGATAAAGACGACGTAATCAGGCACCTGGATGCTGATTGCCTGACCGGAATCCTCGTCGTCCTTGTTATCGATATTGAGGGCACCGCCCGCATCGGCAACGGTCTGGTTATCGACATTGAGCGAGTCGTCCTGGTTTTGCTGCTGGTTCATCTGACCGTTATCGCCATTGGCCTTCTGCTGCTCGTCGCTTACGTTCATAGAGAACAGGTCTTTGTTCTGCGCACTCATGGTGTCGCCCGCGCCGCGCAGATGTTCCTCTTGCACGCGCACATGCTGCGTGATGAGCTTGAGCGTTACCTGAGGCGGGTCAAGCGGCCCTATGACCAGCGCAAACACACCGCAAGAAAGAAGCAGCGCCACAAGCGAGACAACAACGCCCGCCGCCGCGGCTGAGCCAAAGGAGAGCTGCTCGGTGGCAGAGCCCGCAAGGCCCATCTGGTAGTTGCGGTACGCAATAAGCGCAGCGGCTGCCACGCCAAACACGATTACAGCAAGCACCTGTCCCTGCCAGTAGAGGTACTCCATCAGCGCACACAGGATGAACCCAATCACCAGCAGTGCGATGCTGCCCACACGTTTGCGTGACAGCAAGAACACCAGCACTGGCGGCCACAGCAGCATGAGCACCATGTAGGCCCCGTTGTTTGGCCCATCGGCAAACAGGCTCTGCGCGCCTGTGGCATACCACGCCGCAAGCGTGGCAACGCATGCCGCAACGGCAAACAGCACGCCGCCCACGGCCGCCGTGCGCGTGCGGTAGGCGATGACAAAAAGCAACAGCGTGATAAGCGCCACAACTGGGATGGTCACCCACGGTTGGCCTTGCAGGGCGCTCGTGGATTGGAACGCGATGAGGCACACCTGGCACAGCCCGCACGCAGCGATAGTGCACAGCACAAAATCCCAAACAGAATGGCGCGCGTAATACAAGAAACCCACGTTAACCACGCCCCTCTAGCTCATCGGCGTGAGACAGCAGCACATACGGAATGTTCACGGCAGAAAGCCTGGCCAGGCGCTGTTTGACTTGATCAAAACCATCACCTTCCAAGCCATGCGGAACAACAGCCACAAGCAGCGGAGCGCGACGCTGCGCACGCACCGACATAAGCGCGTTGACAAGGCCGTCTGTGATATTCGAGCTGCACACGATGAAGTTGTTCTGTGCCCAAGAGGCGCCTGCCTCGCTCTGCAGCAGATCGATGAGCAGCGCCCCGCTGCCAACAGCGATGCGCGGCATCACGTTGACAAGTGCTGCGCGCTGCGATGCAAGCGGGCCCTCGTAGCGTCGCTTTTGCCCCTGCCCATCCGCAAACAACAGCACGCTCTCATAGCCCCTGCGCGACGCCCAATGCTCGATGGAAAAACCGCTCTCCACCACGGCGTCGTACACATCCATGAGCTCCTCTGCGCTGTAATCCGCGCTCTCAAAGTCCAAGAACACCTCGATGCCGGGGTTGCAGCTCGTCTCATACAGGCGCGTGAGGTACTCGCCATCGGCAAGGCGCGCAGAGAGCTTCCAATGGATGGACTTAATCGGATCACCCCAACGGTACTCGCGCACCGTCGCGTAATCCATGCCCTCGTCGATGGTCGTCACCACGGGCCTCTTGGCCTCTTGGGTGGACTCTGCTGATATCTCTATGCCGGGAATCTCAAACACGCGCGGCTGCACAGCAACGCTTTGCAACGCGCCCGTCTGCTTGACGTACTTGAAGATCCCAAACGGATCGGCCACATGCACGCTTCTGATGCCTACCTTGTAGTTGCCGATGTGATCAAACTGCACGGCAAAGTCAAAGGTCTTATCGCTGTGAGGAGGCAAGCTCACGCGTTGGCGTACGCATTCGCGCTCTCCCCCAAAAAGGTCGCTGATAAAGAACTCGGCATCGATGGCAACGGCGGGAAGCACGGATCTATTCTTAATATTGAGCTTGAACGCGAGCTTCTCTCCGCGCGTGCATTCTCCACCAAAGCCCTGCTGCTCAAAGCTCAGGCTGCGTTGCAGAACGGCCAGATACACCTTACAGATGATGAGGGTAAACACATAGGCCACCACTGGCAGGTACCCAATCATCGTATCCACGAACACGGCTGGCACCGCCAAGAGCAGCCCCACAAGCACCAAAAGCGCAATTTTGCCCGCACTCATGTTGCCTTTACGCACGCCGGCACGCTTCTTTTTACCCAAACGCGCCATCTATTCCCAGCTCCTTTGCTGCATGGCCAAAATCCACACGAAGGCCGGCAGAACAACGATGCTTACGACCGTGCCGATGGGCAGCCAAGACGCGATAGACGGCACGAAACTCAAAATAACGCGGCACAGCACTAGCAGCAGAGCGCCCAAAAGGATGTTGCCTACAAACTGTTTGCGAAACTCCGCGCCAAACAAGGAACGGCTTATATGCGGCACCACCAAAGAGATCATGGACACGGTGCCCACGGCAACCTGGCTCGCTATCATCATGAGCGTGCCGCAGGTGAGCGCGATGAGCTGCACGCCGTGTGCGTTCACACCCAGCATGCGCATGTCTTGCTCGCTAAAGCTCAAGACGTTGAGCCTGAACCTCAACAGCAAGACCGGCAGCACGGATACAATCGTCATCACCAGCAGGATTGCCATGGCAACGCCGCTGGTATCCACGCTTAAGACCTCGCTTAAGTTGTTGTAGATAGTCCACATCTCGTCGTCAAAGACGTTCCAAGACACATACGTAACAACAACGCTCGCGAGTTGGCTCATGATGGTGCCCATCACCAACATATTGATGATGTTGAGGGGCTTGCCTTTGCCGCTCATGACCTTAGAGAGGATGAAGATCAGCACGAGCATGGCCAAGGCAAAGCCGTAGACAAAGCCATAGCGCCAACCCGTGAGCGTTGCTGCAGATGTCCCAAAGACCAAGACGAGAACCATATGCCCCAGCTGAATGCCGCCCGAGACGCCGAGCATCGACGGCGAGGCGATGGGGTTCTTGAAGACGCTTTGGTACAGAGTGCCAGCCAGCGCGAGCAATGCGCCTGCGAGCACAGTGACAAAGGTCGTCGCCGCGCGTCCGAGCATGCTGTAATACGAGGGATAAAGCTCCATGAGTTGCGCGGGCGTCATGACATTTGGGTCGCCGGCAAGGTTGGCGATGCACTGCTGCACCCAAAGCGCATAAATCTGCAGGACCTCGACGGGCGATGCCATACGGCCCTGATACAAGTCCACGCAAAGGGAGACACCCGCCACCACGAGCAAGAGCAAGCCAACGATTACCGTCTTGCGGCGCAGGCTCTTTGCATCGAGTGCCATGAGCTGCGGACGCAAATCGATCTTAAGCGAGCGTTGGGCTTCCTGGGCAGGTGAAAGCGCTGCATGGCGCTTCTTGTCGCCTTGTACGCTGCCGGCATGGACTTGCGCTTGCTCTTGGCCGGGTGCAAGCTGCTCGTCTTGCTGCTTGCTAGATCCAATCCGCATTGCCACGCCTCCTCTGCACGATGATGGCCACGATGAAGAACACGATGCCGATGAGGCTTGTAAACGTGCCCAAGCTGCCGCTGAGGAAGTCTCCCAGAGACATGATGTAGCGGGAGATGAGCAGGTAGATGGCACCCAGCAACACAGAAGCCGGGATGAGATATCTGAGCTCGGGGCCCACAATCTTGCGCGCCACATGCGGCACCAAGAAGCCCACGAAGCCCACTTGCCCGCAAAACGATGTGACGACCGCCGTCATGATGGTGCACACGGTGATAACGGCCACGCGCGTCTTGCCCACGCTTATGCCCATGGAGCGCGCCTCGTCGTCGTTGAAGGCAAGCAGGTTGAGGCGCCCGCGCAGGGCCATAATGATAATGAAGCCGATGACAAGCGGAATCGTCACAAGCAAGAACTGAACGGGGCCCACGATGTTGTCCACGCTACCGTTGACGGTGCTTTGCAGCGCGGCGAGCTGGGCATCGGTGCCGTAATAGGTGATGTAGGTGCGCACCACGCTCACTACGCCCGCAATGACAGCGGCAAACACCTGGCCGGCAATGATCAACGCAGACTTGGAGACTTTGCCGCGCCCTGCCAGATATGCCACAGCCAAGACGAGCATGACCACCACGAAGCAACCCACGATGGCAAAAAACGCGCGCTCCTGCGTGTAGAAGATGTACTCCCAAAGGCTCATCCCGTCCAAGTAGGAGATGGTTTCCTTGGCCGTCGTGAAGGTGAAGACGTTCTCTGTCAGCTCCTCAGAGTTGGACGTGCCGATGGTGAGCGCATAGACGAGCGTGCCCAAGGTGCCGCCGCTCATAACGCCCAACGTTGAGGGCGAAGCCAACGCATTCTTGAGCGCGCCTTGGTACACAGCGCCGTTGACAGCGAGCGCGCCACCGATTACAGCCACGGCCAGCGTCTGCCAAAAGACGATATGAATGCCGTTGCCGTCCTCTATACCGCTCACGCGATTGCCCACGGCAACAAGGTTGTTCTGCAGAATCTCAACCCAGCCGGCGATGCCGTTGCGAAGGCCTTCGGCCGTGAGCCAACCGCTGGGCATCACCACAAGCAACGGAACGAGCACAACGGCGACCACCAGCAAGATGAGAATGCTGCGCGCACGCTTATCCATGGCATAGCGCTCATCCATTTGTTGCGTGTAGACAGAGACCTCATCCTTGCTGCGAAAGAGCTTGCGCTCGTAGCCGTACTGAGGACCCAGCTGGGAAGCGTCCTCTTTCTTGGAAGCGGCAAACATCTGCGGCGCATCTTGCTCGCCCTGTCCGGGCACGCTTTGCGCGCCAGCATCCCCATGCGCTTTGCCGCGCTTACGTTTGCCGCCGCTCTCTTGCGACGTTGCCTGACCTTGCCCGGCGGCATTCTGCCCGGGGACGGCAGCATCGCTGCCAAAGCTGAACAGCGAAGAGCCAGCAGCGTTGTTTAGGTCTTTCTTCACCGCTACTCCCCCTGCTTTCCGCTCTTACCGGCAAGAATGTCTTTGTACTCGGAGTCACTCAGGTCATGGTCGTAGAAGGTCTTATAGAATTCCTCGACCTTACTCTTAAGGTCGTAATCCTCATCGCGGAAGGTCTTATACGCCCACGCGGATTCCAAAATGCTCTCCACCCCGCCAACGGCCCAATCGCTAAAGCCGCCGCTCGGGTTGACCACGATGTCGTACTGCTGCACCTTGCCGTCGTTGTTGAGGTCGCTTGTGCCCTCACTGTTGAGGCCGATGCACGAGCGAACCGGATGCCCCTGCGCGGCATAGCCCACGTACGGGCTTGTGCTGATGCTCGAGCCCTCGTGCTTGTTCTGCGTCACGGGATAGGCGTAGTAGACATCGCCCGAGCTCTTGGAGGCTTTCTCCATGGTCTTCTTCATCTTTTGATCGGCAACGATGACCTTGGGGAACTTCTCTGTCCCAAGGCCAACGGCATCATCGTTGGAGAAGAGCAGACACTCCTCGAAGCCGTCGCCTTTGAGAGTCTTGTCGACCTTCGTGCGGTCGATCTTGGTCCAGTTCTTCCACTCAAGCGGAGCCTCTGTCAGCGAGAACTGCCACACGACCGCCGTATGCCCACTCATGGTCTTGTTGGTCCCGGTAGCAGCCACGTTGCTCACGCCGCCGGCGCTCAGGTAGTAGCTGATGGGGTAATCCTCGTAGCCCAAGTCTGCAACGCCGACGCCCTGGCTCGTGTTCAAGAAGCCGTCTTCATCCTTGTAGCGTGCCGTGTAATCCCAATCTGATATGTACAGCGTGCTCAGCGAGCTGGCATTGCTGTCAACTTTCTTGCCGGTGTCGTAGTTAAAACCGCCGGTATAGCCACCGTTCTCATCCGTCATGGTCTTGATGAGCTCTTTGTGGAAGCTCGCATACTCATCTGCGAGTTTGCCTGCTTGCTCGTTGCCACCCTCTTCAAGGGTGTCTCCCACGATGCTCACGGCTTGCTTGATCTTGGAGGCGCTGCTCATGTTAGGGAGCGTGTAAACGATGATATTGGCTTTGAGGAGCTGCTTTACGTCCTTGGAGCTAAAGGTGCTGTCGCCTTCTGTCACAAAGCACAGCTGCACCTTGGAGTGTGTGATGGCGCTCACGCTCTTGAGGTCGCCTTTTTGCGAGCCGTCGTTGCTCCACCAGGTCTTGACCTTGGAGATGCCCTTGTTTTTGAGCACGGCCTTGGCCGTCTTGTTGCTTGTGAAGCTCTCGTCCGCGCCCACCAGCGGTGTGGAGTCGCTCGTCCCGCCTAACATGGAGACGATGACTGCGGCCTCGCCCACGGCGGTCACGTATTTGATGTCCTTGGGGATCTCTGGGTAATCGCCGTAGTCTTTGTACTCTTTGACGTCGTTGTCCTTGTTCTTGCCCTTGCCCAAGGCCGATCGATTCTTCTTGCTGTTCTTGGGGCCCTTGCCGTTATTTGCCTCTTTATCGCCTTTGCCGGCCGTGGATTTCTTACCGGTGTCCTTACCGTTTTCGCTCTGGTCCCCTGAGTTCTCGTCAGAGGTATCGCGATCCTTTTTCTCTTCTGTCTGGCTCTTATTGTTGTTCTTGGTCGCCGTGGTAACGGGTGCTGCGACCAAAGCGTTGCTCGTGCCCTCGCCGTACTGGGGCAGGTCCTGGTTGGTGTCCTGCTTTGAGTCAGACTCTGTGTTGCTCAGCTTAGGCAAGCTGGTGGTTGTTTGCTCAGCCTTGATGTCGTTGACCATCACGCTTAAGGAGTCATCGACGGGGCTGTCTTGGTTGTTGTCATAGATTACCTGCGTGATGGTGCTGCTATACGTGCAACCACTCAATGCAAAGGCAAGGGCAGCGGCCGCAATGGCACGCCCCGCCCTCTTAAACCTGTTGTTTCCCTCGGTAAATCTCATGCGCGTCCGTTAAGCGACCTTGATGGCGAGTGTTTTGAAGGATGCGTTGTACACGGCGCTAGATGCAGCCGTGATGGTGATTTTGTAGGTACCTTTCTTGCACTTCTTAGGCAGCTTCACAACAACCTTGCCGCTGCCCTTAACCGTAGCTTTGAGCTTGGCCGCGGTAGCCTTGGCGTCCATAGCGCAGGAGAGTACGGTGTTAGCTCCCGTTACCTTGACATTCACGGTCTTAGCAGCCTTCTTGAGCGCTTTGAAGGACAGCTTCTTGCTCGCAGGGCTGAGCTTGATGCTCTGGCTCTTGCCCACGATGGTGTACGTGGCACTGCAGCTTCCTGTGTAGGCGCTGCCATCTGCCGCCTTAACGGTGACGGTGTAGTTGCCGGCGTTGGCAAGGTTCTTCTCCAGCACCGTGGCGTCGGTCTCGTCGTTAGTGAAGGTTGCAATGTAATCCGTGCCCTCGGTGAGCGTCTTGCCACCCAAGGAGGTGGCCGTCACTGTGGGAGTATGGACATTGCCGTCCGCGTTAACGCTCGTCTCACTGAGCTTGATTGTGGCCCACACAAGACTGCTGTCCTCTTTGACAGCCCACAGCTGCGCAAGCTCATCTTGAAACTTGCCGGAGAGGTACTTGTGTGTGCCAAAGACATAGCCGGTAGTGATGCTATAGCGGTCCGCCGCGATAAGCGCATCGACAGCCTGCTTGCCAGTTGCAGTCTCATCTGCGATGAGCAAGATGGATTTGTTCTTGCCGCAGGTAGCCACTGCAGTAGCGGCGCTGGATGCATCGCTTGCAGAGACAGCCGTGAACTCGCTGCTGCTACACAGCCCTTGCTGCGTCATCTGCTGCATGGCCTCGACGCATGTAGCGTAAGGGTCATCGCTGCCCACAGCAGTGACGGTGGCTGTGCTGCCTGAAGAGCTCAGCTGATTTGCGACCGTGCTTTGCTCCGCTGCCGCCTTGCCCACCAAGACGATATTTGCAAACTGACTGCTTGCAGCTGCTTTTGCCGCATCTGCAGGAAGCTTACCGTTGGACTCGGTAAGAAACACGGGGCAGCTCGTGCGATAAGCCCAGGTGCCCGCCATCGCGGCGCCCGGCACATCTGTGCTCGACGCCACGTAGATGGTGTTGGCCTCATCCCAGTACCCAGCGCTCTTAGTGCGGTAATACATCTGATAAGCCATGCCCGCCTGGGTGCTAGCTGCAAAAGCATCAGAGACGTTTATGTTCGCGCCCAAGACGCTCTTCACAGCTGCGGTCACGGTCTTGGTGTCTTTGATGCCCACCAGTAAAACAGAGCCCGGCTTGAGCACGTTGAGATTGCGACGCGCCTCGAGCGTGAGGGTACTATCAGCGGTAACGACGATGGGGGACTTCCTCGCGCCGGCCAAGCCACCGGCAGCGGCACCGGCAGCGGCGCTCGACTCGCCGACCAAGATGACCGTCTCCACCTCGTCGTCTTTGCTAAAGGCGGTGTCAATCGCATGGTTGCGCGTGCCGTACTGCGAATTACCGCTCTCACGCGTGATGGTGCACTCGTATGCGCTCACCGTGAGCGTCGCGCTGCAGCTACCCGTGTACGCGCTACCCGTCATGGCGCTGGCCGTCACCGTGTATTCGCCGCGCTCGATTACAGCATCGGCGGCAACTTGGTTACCGTTGGCATCGGTCACGCTTATCTCGTAGTCTGTGCCCTCGTTGAGCATAGTGCCCGCCGCGTTCATCACGCTTGCCTTAAAAGACACAGGTGCTGCGATATAGGGCAACTCAGAGGAATCGAGCAGCAACTCAGCGTTGGTCAGGTCGCTAATATCAGTCTGATATGCCTTGATATACGTGCTGGCCGTGCTCTCGAGCGAGGCGCCCTCGTAATGCCATGCCTTGCCGGATGCAAGCTGCGGCACGCTGCCGCTGTAGACCAGCGCGCCTTGGGAGTCGCTGCCGCTTACCGTAGCGACATCCTTGAGAAGTACGTCGTCGCGCACGATGACCTGACCACTCTGCGTGCCCTGCTCGGCTGCTTGCTTTGTGTCATAGAAGCTGATGCGCTGGTAATGGTTAGCCTTAGGCGCCTTACTCTTGCCCGTGAACAACGTGCTCGTGTGAGTGCCGTAA
>CAYQLX010000071.1:0-9133 GCA_964418305.1 uncultured Coriobacteriaceae bacterium
CTGGTCGGGTGGACAGGATTCGAACCTGCGACCCCTTGACCCCCAGTCAAGTGCGCTACCAAACTGCGCCACCACCCGAGTTCAAGCATGTGCCCGCTTTAGCGGACAAGCAGATATATTACCCAAAGCAGAAGCCTTTGTGAATACTCAATTTGAGCTTTACCCACAGGTAAAAGACGAGGGGCCACCCGTGCGGGCAGCCCCTGAAGTGCATCTTATGTGCCAAAGACGAGTTTAGATGGAGAAGTTCTCCTTGCCCTCAAAGACGTCCATGGCCTCTTCTACATCGTAATCAGCGAAGGTGATGGCAGAGATGGCCTTGGTAAGACGGACAGCCTCGTCCAAGCTGCGCTGATGGATGTTGCGACCCGTTGCATTGCCGCAGGCACCGCCCACATGGATCTGATCGTAGAGCTGAGAGAGGAAGGTGCGGGCGTCCACGGTGGAGCCGCCGGCGCAAACCAAACCGCAGCGACCGGATGCCATGGATGCAACCTTGAGCAGCTCGGCCGAGCTCTTGTCATCGGTAGGCGCAGGCGGATTGACCTTGACGAAGTCTGCGCCGAGGCACAGTGCCGCACCGGCGGCACCGGCGATGAGCTGCCAGTCCTTCTCTGCCGTGACGGCCTTGCCACGCGGATAGATCCACAAAACGACGAGCAAACCCTCTGCGTGGGCCTCGGCGATGAGCTCGCCGGCCTCTGCAAGCATCTGGGACTCGAACTCGCTGCCTAGGTAGATGGTGTAACCCAAACCGACGATATTGACGCCGGCCTCGCGCATAGCAAGCACAGCCTCCAAATCGTACAGCTGCGGGGAGAACGGGTCCTGCTGGCTCGTCTTGACCAAATTGGTCTTGGAGTTCATCTTGACGAGGTAGTTGATGTTGGGGTAATCAGGCGCGTACTGGGCAATCAAACCGCGCTGGCCAGCCAAAACACCGCAGATTCCCTGGTCGCCAATCTTAAAGAGATGCTCTGGGTCTGCGTCGGCAATGTCGATACCATCGCCGTAGAAGTCCTTGTTGAGGTGCTCCATCTTCTGGTCGCAGGCAAAGAGCATGAGACGCCCCGTACCATGGGTGGCAGCCATCATGTTGTCGATGTAGGTCTCACGGGCCTCCGGCATGACATCAGCCGGGACGCGGACGCTCTCACGCGTGATCTGGGGCATTTGAGTTCCTTTCAGTCGGTGGCAGTAAAGCCATGTGAAATCATGTCTGATTGTAACGCATAGGGCAAAGGGGCACATGCTGGCTACGTGACATAACCCGATTTACCCACAAGCGCTTGAAGCTTGCGGCAGATACGCTCCGTCAGCGGTCGCACCAGCCGTTGGTAATGGGCCAAGCGCGCTGCGAGGTGAGCGCAACGCCGCCTAAGCGCGGAGCCACGGGCTCCACACGGCGCTTGTACTCGCTTGAACGCACGCCGCGCAGTACCTGGTCTACCACGTCTTGGTCGAAACCTTCTTCAAGCAGTTGAGCACGGCCAGCGTCTCCTTCTATATGAGCGGCGAGCACACGGTCGAGCACGTCGTACTCAGGCAGGCGGTCTGAGTCTTTGGCGCCTTCATAGAGCTCAGCGCTAGGAGCCTTGTCTATGCATGCCTGCGGGATGGACGCGCCTTGCGCCGCGCGCCAGCGTGCCAGCTCGTAAACCTGCGTTTTGTAGAGCTCACCAATAGGTGCATAGGCACCGGCAGTATCGCCGTACAGGGTGGAAAACCCCATCGCAGCCTCGGACTTATTGCCGGTATTAAGCAGCATCCAGCCATGCGCGTTGGAAAGCGTCATGAGGTAAACGCAGCGCACACGCGCCTGAAGGTTTTCTGCCGCAACGCCCTCAAGCTTGCCGCCGCATGCCTGCGCAAGAGCATCACTAAAGGCGTCTGCGGGGCCGCTTATGGGGATGGTCACGGTGTCAATGCCGAGGTTTGCAGCAAGGGCAGCCGCATCGTCAACAGAGCCAGCGCTTGAGAACTTAGAGGGCATCAAGACACCGTGGACATTTTTGGCACCAAGCGCGTCTGCGGCAAGGGCTGCCACCACGCTTGAGTCAATGCCGCCAGAAAGGCCTATGACCACATCGTCAAAACCGTTCTTGACAACGTAGTCGTGCGTGGCCAAGGTGAGCGCCTCCCACATGAGCGCTTGTTCGTCTTGAAGCGCGTCTTGCTCATTTGCAAGCTCGACATCTCCTTGGGGCTTCGTGTCAAAGGTGACAATCTCAGGTTTAGAAAGCGAGCATGCGTGTAAAAGCTCACCTTGCGGCGTGACGATAACACTGCCGCCAGCAAAGACAACATCGTCTGCCGCGCCAGCGAGGTTAACGTAGACGGCAAAGCGTCCGCTTTGTGTGGCCAGCTCCTTAAGACGCTCCAATTTGCCGCGCGCAGCGGGCAGGGCATAGTGGCTATCAAAGGCATCGGCGCACATTTCGAGCAAGACAGTGTCGCCCTCCTCGGCAACAGGCTCGTCAAAGTGTCCATCGAGACAGATGGACACGCCGTCGCACCCAAAGTCGACCCCAAAGCTCTCATCTGGATCTGCCACAGCGGGCACACCCAGCGAGTTGAGCGTCTTTTTGTCTATGACAAAGAGTTCTTCAAGCGGCTCGATCACACCGTCGCAAATCTGGACTGCCTTGGGAGCACTGATGAGTATGTTGGCAGCGGCATCCTTCGCGATGCTTTGCAGCGTTGTTTGCACGTCGTCTAAAAACGCCTGCGACAAAGCGAGGCCCGCTAGCGGCCAACCCGTGAGCGCATGCGCGCCAAAGACGACCATATCCACGTCGTCTTGAGTGGCAATCTCTGCCGCTTCGAGGATTTTTTTGGCGTTGCCGGCAAGGTCGCCTACGGTCGGATTGAACTGAGCCACAGCGATGCGCATGGCCTGCCTCCTATCGCATGGTGTGCGTGAACATGACCGAACTCTACCACTCCCCCGCTACCGCGCAGATTAACGGGAGGTGACAATAGGCTGCAAGGCAGCCGCGACAAGCGGCAAAGATCCTAGTAATCGTTTGCGGCAGGGCTCTGCATCCAAGAGCGCTCGAACTGTGCGTACTCGCCAGCCTCCACGGCCTCGCGCGCTTTGCGCATAAGGTCGAGCAGGTAGAAGAGGTTGTGTTGGGAGCACAGCATGCCGCCGAGCATCTCACCGGCTTTGACCAAGTGACGAATATAGGCGCGCGTGAAGCGCTGACACACGGGACAGGAGCACTCGTGGTCGAGCGGCGTGAAATCGTCTTTGTACTTGGCATTGCGCATGTTCATACGCCCCTGGCTTGAGAAAACCGTGCCCATGCGGCCCGTTCTGGTGGGCAGGACACAGTCGAACATGTCGACGCCCTGGCCCACAGCGCGCACGAGCGTCGTCGGGTTTCCCACACCCATGAGATAGCGCGGTTTGTCCTGAGGCAGCGCTTGAGCCACGGTGCCCAAGGTCTCAAACATCGTCTCGTGGTCTTCTCCAACGCTATAGCCACCGATGCCGTAGCCGGGAAAGTCGAGCTTAGTCAGCTCCTCAACACTGTGCAGGCGCAGGTCAAGATGCACGCCGCCTTGCACGATCCCAAAAAGCGCCTGGTCTTGGCGAGTATGAGCGGCCTTGCAGCGCGCAGCCCAGGCAAGTGAGCGTTCTACAGCTGCGGCCACATCTTCCTTCTTGGCGGGATATGGCGCACACTGGTCAAGCTGCATGATGATGTCTGCGCCTATCTCCTCTTGGATGCGCATGTTGTCCTCAGGCGTCCAACGATGCTTGCTTCCGTCTACCACAGAGGAAAAGTTCACACCGTCGGCGTCGAGTTTGAGGGTGTCGGCCAGAGAGAAGATCTGGAAGCCGCCGCTATCGGTAAGCACCGGGGCATCCCAACTCATGAACTTATGGATGCCGCCTGCACGCTTGATAATATCGGTGCCCGGGCGGTTATAGAGATGATAGGTATTAGACAAGATGATCTGGGCGCCCAGCTCCTTGAGAGTATCTGGCATGACGCCCTTGACAGTGGCCGCCGTACCCACGGGCATGAAGATAGGCGTCTGTATATCGCCATGGGGCGTATGAAAGCACCCACGGCGCGCCGCGGTTGAAGGGTCCTTGCAGATGATGTCGAACTCGAACACGAACTATCTCCTATCTTGAAGCTGCTGCGAATGCAGCGGCTAGCTAAGTTTGCGGACTAAAGACGTGAACCGTCACAAGAGCAACATCGCGTCGCCAAAGCTGAAGAAGCGGTAGTTGCAGCGTTTGGCCTCCTCGTATGCTTCCATGACCGTCTCACGGTTTGAGAAGGCGCTCACAAGCATGAGGAGCGTGGAGCGCGGGACATGGAAGTTAGTGATCATGGCATCTACGACCTTGAAGCTATAACCGGGCATGATAAAGAGCTTGGTCGAGGCGCGGTTCTTGGACTCAAGTGTGCCTGACGCCGCGGCGCTTTCCAAAGAGCGCACGCTCGTCGTTCCCACGGCGATGACGCGGCCGCCTGCGGCCTTCGTCTCGTTCACGGCGTCGACCGTTTCCTGCGGCACGGTGTAGAGCTCGGTGTGCATGTCGTGCTTAGTGGGGTCTTCCTCGTTGACCGTTCTAAACGTGCCCAAGCCCACCTCCAAATCGACGGTAGCTACGCGCACGCCCTTGGCCTTGATGGCATCGAGAAGCTCCTGCGTGAAGTGCAAACCAGCCGTGGGAGCCGCGGCGCTGCGCTCGGTCTTGGAGTAGACCGTCTGGTACATCTCGTCGTCACCCGTGTAGCCCTCAATATAGGGCGGAAGCGGCGTACGCCCCACGAGGTGCATGGCCACGTCCACAGATACAGCACTGCCCTGCGGCGTGAAACGCACCACACGCTCGCCGTTTTGCGGCATGATAGACAGCACCTGTGCTCCCAGTATGACTTGGCCGTCGGCGTCCTTGAACTCCATGCAGGCGCCAGGTTTAAGGCGCTTGCCCGGTTTAACGAGACACTCCCAGGTCTGTTCTTGAGCGTTATCCGGCGCGCCCTGACTCTTGTTGAGTAAGAGGCACTCCACAGCGCCGCCCGTACCCACTTTGTTGCCCATCAGGCGTGCAGGAAGAACGCGCGTCTCGTTGACAATCAAGAGGTCACCGGGATTTAGGTAGTCTATGACGTCTTTGAAGACGCGATGCTCTATATGCCCATCGCGCCCAAGCACCATAAGTTTGCAGGAATCCCTTGGGTCTGCTGGGCTTTGGGCTATGAAGGATTTGGGCAGGTCGTAATCGAAGTCCGAGGTTTTCATCTAAGCTCCTTAGTAAAACCTCTCTATACTATCAAAGAGTTTAAAGCTTAAAGGGAAGGGTACACGTGAGATATCTGCTTCACGCTTGCTGTGGCCCGTGCTCGCTTGAGCCAGTACGCATCTACGGACAAGAGGGCGCGTCGTTTGCCATCTACTACGACAATCCCAACATCCACCCCGCCACAGAGTACGCGCGCAGACTCGATGCCATCACATCCTATGTAGCCGAGCCAAACGGCATCGAGCTCATAGAGGGCCCCTATGACCCGGATACTTGGGAAGAGGTTGCCGGCATCTATGGCACAAACCGCGCCGAGCGCTGCCGTGCCTGCTATCGGATGCGCTTTGAGCGCTTGGCCGCCGTGGCAAAGGAGCGCGGCTTTGATGCGATAGGCACCACACTCACCATAAGCCCCTACCAATACACCAACGTCATCATCGAAGAGCTCGAACGCGCCGCAGCCGCAGCCGGGCTCTCCTGCGACGCGCGCGACTGGAGCGATCATTACGCGCAAGCCACCAAGCGAAGCCGCGAACTGGGAATGTATCGCCAGAACTACTGCGGATGCCGCTTCTCTATCGCGGAAGCCCAAAAACAACGAAGTGAGCACGCTAAAACGCGCGCGAAAGAAAAGCTCATCAAGCAGCTGGCTCTAGGCGCCGCAGCGGCAGAAGGCGTGGTCAACCAAGTGTCACAGCTCTAATCGAGCAGACGTTCGTAGTCCTCTTTGGCAAAGCGGTGGTAGATGACGTGACCCATCTCCTCTTTAAAGCAGTAGTAATGCGCATCCACGGCAGCATCCCCAAAGTGGATGGCGTAGTCGAACTCTGAGCCTTGCGGCATGTCGTCAACGACGTAAGTACTGGAGTGTTTGGCGAACAAGGACACAATCTCTTGCTTTGAGGGATGGTGCTTGGCGATGAACAGGTCGATTAGATCCTGCAAAAAGGCAGGAGTCTCTACTTGCTCGTGCACGTACTTGGAGCCCTCGGGCCCGATGCGAACCTCGACGCGGTCTTCATGGACGCCAAAGCGCACCTCTCCAAGCGACGAGGTCTCAAGGGCATGGGACTGCTCCAGCAGCTCGCACAAGGCAGTAGCAGACGTAGCATCTGTGCCGAGCATGGCGTTGAGGGAGCTGACCTTGTAGTAGAAGCGCGTTGACTCGTAGGCATAGCCGAGCTTGACTTGTAGCTCGACGATCTGATCGATGAGGTCTCTTTCCAGCTTGCAGACTTGCATCGCATACCTCCTAAATCAAAACGCACGCTTGTTAAATACCGGGTAGGCAAAACGGGCGCCGGGTGTTTTATAGTCGTTTCGTCCACATAATAGCCATGCCGCATAAGACAGGCGTCATCCGTTGACCAGATGAAACGAGGAAGCATATGGGTTTACTCGACACAGCAAAAAACGCACTTGACAGCGGGTTGGAGCTGGCGGGAAACGCCGCCGGCGCAGCTGCTCGCGCAGCAACGGACGCAGGCGTTGAGCACTCCAGTCCCATGCGCGAGCTGGCACGTCTTTGCGACGACGGAAGCGCCATGGGTTGGCATGAGGCCAACGGGGGCAATGTATCGGTGCGCCTGAGTGAGCAAGAGGCCCAAAGCGTGGCCAGCGCCTTGTCCCAAGACACCGCTTGGATGGACCTGGGGCTAAGCTGCCCGGGCATGGACGGTGCGCTGCTTGCTGTAACTGCCGCGGGAAGCCATCTGCGCTTGGTTTCACAGGAGCTCTCAAAAAGCTGCGGCATTGTGGAGATAGGATGCGACGGAAGCGCCTGGCGGCCCGTCTGGGGCTTTGCAGATGGTGCACACCCAACAAGCGAGCTTGCAAGCCATGTGCTCATACACGACGTGCGCGCCAAGGCTACAGGCGGCAGCTCGCGCATCCTCTACCATGCCCATCCCGCAAACATCGTCGCTCTAACCATGGTGACAGATCCCAGCGCAAAAAAGCTCAGCCGCATACTGTGGAAATCGCTCACAGAGAGCATCATGCTCTTCCCCGAAGGCTTGGGATACGTACCCTGGATGGTGCCGGGCACAAGCGAGCTTGCCCAGGCAACAGCCAAGCAGATGAAAGCGCACCGCGCCGTAATCTGGGCACATCACGGACTCTTTGCCTCTGCAGAGAGCTTTGAAGACGTCTTTGGGTTGATGCAGACGGCAGACAAGGCAGCTGGCATCTACCTTGCAGCGCTGGCGGCAAACGGTGGCAGCAGTGAATTTACAAGCTCGATAAGCGACGCCCAGCTGATAAGGATGTGCGACGAGCTGGGTTTGGATTGCAAAAGGGAGTGGCTGGAAGGTTAAGACGCTGGCAAGACAGCGGAGACGACCGCTGCGCATTCACCTAGAGCCACACGGCAAAAGCTGATAAACACACGAAAGGGGCATCGATGTCAAAGCGCTACATCATCGCACTCGACCAAGGCACAACCTCATCGCGCACCATGCTCATCGACAAGCAAGGCAACGTAAAGGGCGTCGCGCAGCGCGAGTTCCCGCAGATTTACCCGCAGCCGGGCTGGGTCGACCATGACCCCAAGGATATCGTGGCGTCGCAACTTGGGACCTTCACCGAGCTCATGACGCAAATGGGGCTCACCCCGCAAGACATCGAATGCATAGGCATCACCAACCAACGCGAAACAACCGTCATCTGGGACCGCGAGACAGGCGAGCCCATCGCCAACGCAATCGTGTGGCAGTGCCGCAGAACGGCAGATGTCATCAATCAAATATGCGGCGACGACCAAGAGGTGTTCAGTCAAATCATCAGCCGCACGGGCCTGCGCCCCGATCCGTATTTCTCGGCGAGTAAGGCCAAGTGGTTGCTCGACAATGTGCCCGGTGCTCGAGACAAGGCCCGCGCCGGCAAGCTGGCCTTTGGCACAGTGGATACCTGGCTTATCTGGAACCTCACAGGAGGACGCATCCACGCCACAGACCCAACCAACGCGAGCCGCACGATGCTCTACAACATTCACACGGGACAGTGGGACGACTACCTGCTGGATTTGTTCGACATCCCGCGCTCGATGATGCCCGAAGTGCGCCCGTCGTCGTCGGACTTTGGGTTCACGGCCAACCCCAACCTGCCGCAGGGCATCCCCATATGCGGCGTAGCCGGAGACCAGCAGGCAGCGCTCTTTGGGCAGTGTTGCTTTGAGGCCGGCCAGGCCAAAAACACCTACGGCACCGGTTGCTTCTTCCTCATGAACACAGGTACAAAGGCACCCGTGAGCAGCAACAACCTCGTGACGACCATCGCCGCAAGCGCTCCGGGCGAGCCAGTCAAATATGCTTTGGAAGGCAGCGTTTTCGTAGCAGGGGCCCTAATCCAATGGCTGCGCGACGAGCTCGAACTTGTCAAGACGGCGGGCGAGACAGAAGAATACGCCCTAAGTGTTCCCGACACGCAAGGCGTCTACATCGTCCCGGCATTCACGGGCCTGGGCGCGCCCTACTGGGACAGCGACGCGCGCGGCAGCATTTACGGCCTAACGCGCGGCACCTCCAAAGCGCATATCATCCGCGCGGCACTCGAGGCTTTGGCCTATCAGATGTACGACCTGGCCGTGGCTATGGAGGCAGATGCAAAACGTCCCATAGAGGCACTCAATGTAGACGGCGGCGCCGCCAACAACAACTTCCTGATGCAGTTTCAAAGTGATCTTTTGCGCTGTGAGGTGCGCCGCCCCGCCAATACAGAGACAACGGCCCTAGGTGCGGCATTTTTGGCTGGGCTTTCCACCGGCTTTTGGAAGGGCACAGACGAGCTTTGCGCCTTGCGTGGAAGCGACACGGTGTTTGCGCCCAAGATGGATGAGCATGAGGTCGCGTCGCACTTGGAGGG
>CAYQLX010000072.1:0-8860 GCA_964418305.1 uncultured Coriobacteriaceae bacterium
GACTTCATGAACGAGTCCAACCTCATCGAGGCTTGGGAGGCTCTGACCCGCCTGGACTTCTGGCTTGACTTCAACCTGTGGTCTTGCCCCAACAACGGCTGCGCCGATATCGTCATCCCCTGCACGCACTGGCTCGAGACCAACACCGGCCGTGTGTCCCAGGGTGCTGGCGGCGTCTTTGGCGCTGGTCAGCGTGCTGTTACCCCCATCGGCGACATCACCTTCGACCCCGTGTCTGTTATCTGCCTGTACAAGGCGATGGGCGTTGTGTGGAACAACCGCGACCCCGAGTACGACGAGTGGAACAACCTCGACTACAACAACTTCGTCCAGATGGGCGGCAACGTGTCCTACGAAGAGCAGGAGTACCGCGTGCTCAAGGACGCTACCGACTGGTGGAAGATCGAGGAGTACCCCGATGGCCCCGACTTCCCGCAGTTTGCCGAGAAGTTCCAGGAAGAGGGCTGGTTCGACTGCCGCAAGTGGCATCCCGAGCGCTGGGGCACCTACCGTCGCTGGGAGATGGGCTATCGCCGTCAGCAGGGTGGCTACAACCTGTACGCCGCCATCGACGAGAAGTGCGGCTTCATGACCCCCACCGCCAAGGTGGAGATTTGGTCCACCGCTGCCGAGTCCTACATCGGCGATGATGTCGAGACCTTCGCGGCCACTTGCTCGCCTTCCCGTGCGGCATACGACGGTGACATCCCCGATATCGATAAATTCCCGCACTGGTTTGAACCCAAGAACTCCAAGGTCCAAAAGCCCGAGTGGTACGACGCCACGTTGGTCGACAGCGTTGGTCAGGAAGGCACGTATCAAAACGACCACTTCAACGGTGAGGATCATCTGGAGCAGTACAAGCGCTTCCTCAAGGAGAACCCCGAGGCAGCCTTCATCTCTACCTCTGGTGCACGCCAGCCGGTTTACTTCCACTCCGAGCACAGACAGCTTCCTTGGTGCCGCGAGCTGTGGCCGTCTCCGCGCGTGGAGATGAACCCCAACGACGCAGCCAAGCTTGGCCTAGAGCAGGGCGACTGGGTCTGGTGCCGCACTCCCTGGGGTGCCATCCGCGAGGTCTTGGACCTCTACTACGGCATCAAAGAGGGCACCGTCAACATGAACCACGCCTGGTGGTACCCCGAGTTCGATACCGCATCTCACGGCTTCGAGCTGGTCAACGTCAACTGCACCATGGACAAGTATGCTCAGTGCTGGGTTTGCGGTGCATCCCAGCTGCGCGGCAACCCCATGCTTATCTACAAGGCAACGCCGGAGAACTGCAAGGAAGCCACTGGCTTTGAGAGCGTCGTTCCGTGCGATCCCGATGGCAACCCCGCTATCTCCAACGCCAACGACGAGCGCTTGAAGGCATGGCTGTCCAACGACCCGCGTCTTGATGACACAACCATCGACTTGACCTTCCGCGACGCCAAGGCCCGCGGTCTGCAAACCGTCAAGTCCATCGCCGTCAACGCCGACGACTGGGCCAACAGTGCTCTTACTGCAGATGACATTGCATGGAAGACAGGTGAGTAATCGTGGCACGTTACGCGATCATTACCGACCTCAACCGCTGCACTGGTTGCCTCGCATGCACTGTTGCCTGCAAGGCGATTAACGGCGTCGAAGTCGGCTCTTACTGGATCAAGACGCTTCGTATTGGTCCTAACCCCATCAACGAGGGCGATACCTATCCCAACGTCGAGATGTACTTCCTTCCCGTTCAGTGCCAGCACTGCGAGAACCCCGAGTGCGTCAAGGTGTGCCCCACCGAGGCATCCCATATCGATGCAGAGACCGGTACCGTCCAGATCAACAAGGAGAAGTGCATCGGCTGCCAGTTCTGCGCCATGGCTTGCCCCTACGGTGTGCGTTACCTCAACGAGACCGAAGGCGTTGTCGAGAAGTGCACGCTGTGCGAGCAGCGCATCACCGAGGGCTTGCTGCCTCAGTGCGTTGCCCAGTGCGGCGCCCGTGCGCGCTTCTTTGGCGATCTTGACAACGGTGTCGACAACTTCGAGGCTCCGGTGCATCCCGACGATCCCGGTTGCCAGTACGACGAGATGGTCATGACCCGCGTCAAGCTCAAGGACTACGTCGAGGCTTACACGGAAAACGACATCCATCATCTGACCGACGTGGGCAACAGCCCCAAGATCATGTACCTCCTGCGCGAGGGCAGAAAGTGGAGGGAGTAAACCATGGAAATTATGTGGCCCCTTATCATCTTCACCTTCTTCCTTTGCCTGGCCAGCGGCACCTTCCTGTGGCAGGGTGTCTTGACCGTCAAGGGTAAGGGCAAAAAGATGCAGCTCGTGTCCATGATCGTCTCGCTGGTTTGCTTTGGCATCGGCGGTCTGGGCGTTTTGTTCCACCTCGCAAGCCCGCTGCGTATCTTCAACGGCTTTGGCCATATCACCTCCGGTATCACCCAGGAGGTCATCGCAATGGTCATCGTCTGCTTGGCGATTGTGGTGTTCTTCCTGATGTGGTTCCGCAGTGAGGACCGTTGCGCCCCGGTGTGGTGCGGCTGGATGGCAATTGTGACCTCAATCCTCATGATTGTCGTCATGGCTCACTCCTACTGGATGGCATCCGTGCCTGTGTGGAACAACATCGTCTACATCCTGTTCTTCCTAGCTAACATGTTGGCGGCAGGTATCTTGAGCTCGAACGTCATCGCTCGCTTTACTAAGTGCGAAGACGGTGCCGAGTTCCTCAAGAAGTTCGCCTTCTGGCTGGTCGTCATCTATGCTGTCATCGTTGTGGTCTACGCCGTCTACCTCGTCATCTTGGGCAACACGTCCTTCTCAGAGATTGGCTTTTACTTCGACCCGACCCTGCCCGACATCCATATGACCGAGGCAGGCAAAACCATGACCAGCATCTTTGCCGGATCGTATGCACCACTGTTCTGGTTGGGCGTTGTGGTTATCGGCTTGGTGGCTCCTCTCGCCTTGGCCTTTGTCGCTAAGAAGGGCGGCGTCAAGATCAAGGCAGCTGGAGAGAAGGCTGTCGCCGGCATCCTGTCCAACGAGAAGGTCACCTACCTGGCAGCGCTCATCTGCCTGCTCATCGGCGGTGTCTGCTGGCGCGTAATCCTCTATATGACGGCACTTCACGTGTTCGCCATCTTCTAGAGGCGTAAAGACTCGAGGAGTGGAGAGAGTCAATGAGTTCAAATATGCAAAAGGACGTAAGCGCTGACGTCTTGGAGCAGGGTGAAGCCCCGGTCTCTGATGAGACCGGGGCCCAGGCCCAATCTGGCAAAGACGATGCCAAGGGCATCTCTCGCCGTGGGCTGTGCATAGGCGTTGGAGGCATCGCCGCCCTGGGCATCTTTGGGTCGCTGCGCTACATAGGTCACAACCCGCTGGTCCATCCGCCTGGAGGCGCTGATGAGTCGCACCTCATCTCTGCATGTGTTCGCTGTGAGAAGTGCTACGAGGCTTGCCCGCGCAAGATTATCCAGCCGGCGCATATCGAAGACGGCCTGCTGGGCATGCGTGCTCCCAAGCTCAACTTCGATTCCAACTACTGCGATTTTTGCGGTGAGGAAAACGGAGGCGTGCCCCGTTGCGTCATGGTCTGCCCCACCAACGCTCTCAAGTTGGGCGCAGGCGAGGCTAATGCCGATGGCAGCGTCATCAGCGACGAGGATGCCTCGCCGGCAGCAGATGGCTCGGTTCAAAAGAAGCCGCTCGTCATCTTGGGCAAGGCTGTTATAGACACCAACACCTGCATGGCCTACCGCCAAACTGGTTGCCGCAAGTGCTATGACAACTGCCCCTACGGTGCTATCTCGCTTAACACGACAAGCTCCGAGCTTTCCAACCCGCTGCCTGTCGTGGACACGGATAAGTGCAACGGCTGCGGTGCATGCGAGTCTGTGTGCATCTCGCTGACTGCCGGCTCCATCGTGGAAGGCGCCACCGAGCGCGCCATTAAAGTCCGTCCGCTGAGTGAAGTGTAAGGAGGCGCCCGAATGAAGAACAACAAGAACCTTCACCTGATCGTCGCCACCGTGCTCTTCTGCATCTTGGTGGTTGGCCTTATCGTCGGCGTGTCATGCGGTACGTTGTCGGGCTTTGGGTTTGACGCCATAAGTGCGCTGTGCCCGCTCGGCGCCTTTACCACCATGATCGCAACCAAGACCATGGTGCCGCGCGCTGTCATAAGCATTGTGGTCATGGCTCTGCTCGTGTTACTGCTGGGCCGCACCTTCTGCGGCTGGATCTGTCCGATTCCCGTCCTGCAGAAGATCATCAACTTCTTCAAGAGTTCCAAAAGCCGCAAGGCCCAAGAGAAGAAGAAGCGCGACGATATCTTGGAGGTGGCCAACTACGACATCGGTGTTAAAACCGGTTGCGGTCATGATTGCAAGACCTGCCCCTCCAAGCAAAAGCACGGCAAGGTCGACTCGCGCCACGCCATCTTGGCTGGCGCCTTGGGAAGCTCGTTTATCTTTGGCTTCCCGGTGTTTTGCATGATCTGCCCGGTGGGCCTTACCTTTGCTACGGCGCTGTTGGTGTATCGCCTCTTTGCTTTTGGTGATACCACTTGGTCTGTCGTCGTCGTGCCAGTGGTCTTGGTTATAGAGCTCGTGTTCCTTCGCAAATGGTGCACGCGCTTCTGTCCGTTATCTGCGCTTATGAACCTCGTGTCGCGCTTTAGCAAGACCACGCTGCCCGTCATCGACGAGTCCAAGTGCATCGAGACCACTACGGGCAAGGCGTGCTCTGCGTGCGCCATGGCCTGTGACGCCGATATCAACCTGCGTCATCTGGAGTACGGCGAGCGCACGCTGGCCGACTGCACGCGCTGCCGCCAGTGCGCCGTCGCCTGCCCGGCAAACGCCATATCCCTGCCACTGCTTGCAAAGAAGGCCCAAGGCGCTTCTAGGCAGCAGGCTAAGGCCAAGGAGGCATAACGCCAAATGGCCGGCAAGAGAAACATACTGGGTGTCCTCGACAAGGTGTCGTCTAACGCGATTACGGTGCGGCCTGCGCGCTGTGCCGTCGTCCGCAACCGCAATGTGGAGTGCGGCAGGTGCGCCGATGCGTGTACCTCGAATTGCATTCACTTTGAAGACGGCATCATTGCCGTGGATGCCAGCAAGTGCGTGGGCTGCGGGACATGCGCAACCGTGTGCCCCACCTGCGCCCTTGAGACTCACAATCCCAGCGACCTGCAGCTTTTAGCCGATTGCAAGAAGCGCATCGTCGACGGGGAGGTAACCATAGCGTGCGATGCTGTGGCAAACGCCTACGGTAGCGGCATCGATCAAGCTGCTTTGGGCCGCGTCGTGTGCCTCGGCCGCGTGGAAGAGTCGCTCACGAGCGGTCTTGCCGCCGCGGGCGCCAAGACCATTCATCTCTTGTGTGGGGATTGCTCCAAGTGCAAGCAGGAGCATGGTAAGCAGACCGCTCAGCTTGTGGCCCAAACCTCTAATGCCTTGTTTGAGGCCTGGGGGGCAGACGCTAAGGTCGTTTTGACCGACGACGTGCCCGCATATCTCGCCCGTGAGGACGCCCCCGCTTTGGAGAAGCGCCGCGAGGACTTCTTTGCAGACGGTGTTGGCGCTCCGCTGATTTTTGCTAGCGATGCCTGTGAAGCCGCAGCGGAAGAGGAAGAAGAGCAAGAACAGGGCGTATCCGTCTTGCGCGTCATGCGCGACGGCACCTTGCCGCACTTCGTTCCCGATAGGCGCGAGAGGTTGCTCGACAACCTGGCAAGCCTGGGAAACCCCGGCAACGCCACCGTCGACACAAGGTTGTGGGGTTATGTCGTCATCAACGGCATGAAGTGCAGCTCCTGCAGGATGTGCGCGACGTTTTGTCCTACGGCGGCTATCCGTAAGTTTGACGACGAGGATGGTACCTTTGGTGTCGATCACTCGCCAATCGACTGCGTCAAGTGCGGCTCCTGCCGCGACATCTGCCCCGAAGGCGCCATCACGCTTGTCGATGACGTCAAAGCAGACTTCCTCATGAGTGGTGATGTCCATCACTACGTGATGAAGGAGCGTGCGGTTAAGCTCAACGACGCTCAGCAGATCTACAACACCATGCGCCAGTACATCGATGGCGACATGTATGAAAGATAGGAACTAGTCCGGCCTCGTGCCGGCAAAAAGCAAGAACAAGAAAGGAGCACTGCCGATGAAGAAGCTAAGCCTTAAGAAGAAGCTGGCCTGCGGTGTGGTCGCTGTTGCGGCCTGCGCTGCCGTGGCTGTGCCTCTGGCTTACGGCCAGTGGTACGTTGCTGGCAACAGCGCCGAGAACAGCACCGCCAAGGGCGTTATGGAAGTGCACGTTACCGTTGACGACAGCGCCAAAAACGGCCATGTCTACACTAAGCTCGTCTTCGTGCCCAGCGACGCGACCGTAGAGGACGTGTTGGACGAGATGGTCATCTCCTCCAACAACCAAAACGGCCTCAAGGCCATCCATAACTACGACTTCAAGTCCATTAAGAAGAAGGTCTCCAAGGGCGACTACAAGGTCACGGTTTACAATGCCGAGTCCCAGGCCGCCGGCACCCAGACCACCCATGACGGTAAGGGCACTGCAGTAAGCGATTACTCATCCGTGACCTTGAGCCGCTACGACAACGTGGTCTTCAAGCTCAAGAAGTAAACGTTTCCTTTTCGGGGTTGCCGATGGCGGCCTCCATCCCTCCCTTTTCTAGCTCCCTTGTTGCACATGTGGCAAGGGAGCTGCTTTTTGCCGCAGCACCGCTTGCGTGTTTTACGGATTGCGCACAAGAGAAAGCTGCGGCGGGCTGCGGTGCAGGTATCTGCTAGATTGAAGTCCAAGGAAAACCAGATGATTGGAGAGTCCCGTGCCCGACATCCACTTTGACTTTACGCAAAGCGCAACGCGCAAGACTATATTTGGCACTCTGATACCCATGCAGGCTGATGACATCACCCGCGCCAAGGTGGGCCGCGTGGTGGGAGATAACTCCATCCGCTCAGAGCAGTACATGCGCAACCTTGAAGAGGTCAACCATGCCATAGACCTAAGCGTCGCAGACGACTACGCCAAATCGCATACCAAGGCCATCTATGACATCCTGGCCCAGGCCGAGGCTCAGGTGCACGGCTGCACGGTAGAAGAGACGCACTTCCACGAGGTAGGCCGTGGCCAGACCATCCGTGAGATTTTGGGCATTTGCACGGCCATCGAGTTTTTGAACCCCGACAAGATCACCGCCACTGCCGTTCAGGTGGGAAGCGGTAAGGTTACTTGCTCGCACGGGGAGCTCGATATCCCTGCGCCGGCAACCGCCGCCATCATCAGCGCGCATGATATTCCCGTGGTGCCAGAGAAGCTCGAAGGGGAGCTTTGCACGCCTACCTCGGCTGCCATAATCGCCCACTACATCGACATGTTCGTCTAAGCAAGCACCGTATCCGCAATCAGCAAGGGATTTACCATGAAGAAGTTCGGCATACCTGCCATCCTCTCTATCGTCATCATCGCAATCCTCTACTACGTGCTTATCCCGCCCATCAACGTCCAATCGCAGGCGTTTTGGTGGTTTTTGATTTACTGCGTCGTTGTTGTGTCTGTACTTTTTGCCATCCCGCGCGCCAGCGACGGCATCACCTCGCTAATCATGGACGTTCAAGATTTCTTTGAAGGCATAGGCGACAAGCTGCGCTCCGGGAAGGTCTTCAAATCCAAGGATGAGCGCGCTGCCGCCAAGCAGGCCAAGAAAGAGGCAAAGGCACAGGCCAAGAAGAAGTCTGGCGGCATGCGTCCGGCGTTTGTGGCTGTGGGCATCATCGTTGCAAGCGTGCTTGTGCTCTTTGTGGGCGGCATCATAAGCTCGCCGTTCTTTAACGCTAAGAGTTACTCCGCCTTGCTGGATGTGCAAGATGGCGAGTTCTCTACAGATATCGCAGAAATCTCCATGGACAGCGTACCCGTGGTTGACCGCAGCACGGCAGTGCGCCTGGGTAGCCGCACCATCGGCGAGATGAGCGATCTGGTGAGCCAGTACGCTGTTGACGAGTCCGACGCTGCCTATACGCAGATTAGCTACCAAGAGGCTCCGTATCGCGTGAGCCCGCTTGTCTACGCCGACATCATCAAGTGGATTACCAACACGCGCAACGGCCTTCCCGGTTACGTGCAGGTCAACATGGCCACGCAGGAGACAAAGCTCGTGCGCTTGGGAGAGGGCTCCTACATGCACTATTCCACGGCCGAGCACTTTAACAACTATCTCTATCGCCATGTGCGCTTCCAGTTCCCCACTAAGATCTTTGGGGAGGCTGCGTTTGAGATCGACGACAGCGGTGCGCCGTATTGGATCGTGCCTACCGTCAAGTACCGCATCATGCTCTTTGGTGGCAAGGATTACGACGGCGCCGTCTTGGTCAACGCTGTGACGGGCGAGTCTGTCTACTATTCGCTCGAGGATATTCCGCAGTGGTGTGACAAGGTTTTCTCGGCTGATTTGGTTTACGACCAGCTGGGCTCTTACGGCAAGTACCGCAGCGGCTTTTGGAACAGCCTCATCGGCCAAAGTGGCGTGCTTGTGCCCACGGGCAGCAGCGCTCCCAGCTTGTTCTCTGACGACGAGGAAAGCGATACCGGCGATTCCACCAGCTCAACGAGTGGCTACAACTATCTGGCCATCAACGATGACGTCTACATGTACACGGGCATGACATCGGCCAACTCGGACGAGTCACTTGTGGGATTTGTGCTTACCAATCTGCGCACTAAGGCAACGCGTTACTACACCTGCGCCGGAGCGACAGAGACAAGCGCCATGAGATCTGCCGAGGGCCAGGTCCAACAGATGAAGTACGAGGCTACAAGCCCCTTGCTGCTTAATATCG
>CAYQLX010000073.1:0-1676 GCA_964418305.1 uncultured Coriobacteriaceae bacterium
TTACCTTGACGGTCTTTGACGCGGGCCCCCAGGCGGCTGCATTATGGCTGCTCTTGGCGCGATAGGCGCGCACCTTCACGCTCAGTTTCTTGCCGCTGTACTTAGAGCCTACGTTTACTGTGCCCTTCTTGGGCACGGCAAGCTTGAGGTACTTCTTCACGGTGCCGTTTATCGTCTTGCTGGCCGTGCTTTTCGTTACCTTGAAGCGCATGCTTTTGATAGCCTTGCTGCCGCTCATGATTCGTACTTGGTAGCCGGTGATTGCGCAGCTCTTGCCACTGGCATTAGACCAGCTGACCTTAATCTTGCAGCGCTTTTTACTCGTTGCAACTACCGACGTCACTTTGCTAGGCGTGAGAAGAGTGCCCGTGGCGCCGCCCAAAGTACCGCTGTCTAAAGCTATGACCTGCGCTTTGGCGGCACTTGTGAGCGCTAGGAAGACGGCGGCGGCGCTCATGGGTTCATTGGAAATCGTGGCTAGATTGAAGTGTGCGAGGTCGTCGTCTGCGGCGCTTTGCAAGTAGTTTGCTGCCTTGGAGCACGCGCTCGCAAGCTCGGAGCTGTAGCCGGCTGATGCAAGCGCGTGCAGGGCCCAGGCGCTTGCGTCTAGGTTTGCGGTGCTTGGGGTTTTTGCAGAGTACGGCCAGGCACCGCTTGCAAGCTGCCCGCTTTCAAGCGCGGTGGCGGCCGCGGCTGTGCATGCGCTGATCTGGGCCGCACAAGATTCGCTGACGGCGGCGCTGCCAACTTGGCTTACCGCCCAAAGCGCTTGAGCGGTTGTTTGGTAGTCGCCCATGACCAGGCCGTCTTGCGTCTGCGCGTCTGCAATCGCGTTTACGGCCTGCTCTATGAGGCTGCTTTGGTCTGGGCAGTAGACAAGCAACGCAGGCAGAATCCAGACGGCGCTGTATGCGCGCGCGTCGTAGCTGCCGGCGGCAGGCTTCTCAAGCGCGGGTCCAGCCTGCGCGCTAAAGACGTCCACGTAGCTTTGATAGCTGCTTTGTTCGACGTCCGCGGCGGCAAGCCCCAGCAGGTACTTAGCAAGCGTGCCGCAGCGCGAGGCTTGCGTGATCGTTGCATCGGTCTGCAGCTTCTTGAGCATGGCTGCTCCATCGATGAGCTCGTTCGCCGTAAGCTTGCCGCCAGAAAGCTCGGTGAGCTCACGCAGGGCGAGTGCCGCGTCGATAGTTGTGTTGCTGATGGTGCTGTCGCTGCCGCCTGCGGCAAAGCGGTCTGCCAAGTTGTCGGCGATGACGGCGATGCGCTTTTGCTGCAACGTGCTCAACGCTGAGCTTTGCGCGGCGGCGGTGCTACAAGTGGCCCCGGTCGTCGTACTGGTGGCATTCACCGTTGCGGCACTCTCTGTCGCGGCGCCCGCAGTTACTGCAAGCGTCTGCCCTGCATCGGCCCCTGCAGCGGCAGCAGGTGCAGCGGCGCAGAGGCTTGCAACCAACGCTGCGGTGGTAAGTACGCTCATGGTCTTTCTAACTGTTGTCATCGCGAGTCTCCTCTATAGGCTTAGCCTGCGGCTGGCCTCACCGGTGCTCGCATGTGCGGCCATTGCGTGACAGCTGCGGGCATGCTGCGAGCAGCTGCCATTGTATAGTTGCCTTGCTCGCCGCGCCCGGCATGGGCTTTGTCTACCTCTCCACCTCTAAAAAGCCCTTGATGGAGTA
>CAYQLX010000073.1:1776-8739 GCA_964418305.1 uncultured Coriobacteriaceae bacterium
CGCCCGGCATGGGCTTTGTCTACCTCTCCACCTCTAAAAAGCCCTTGATGGAGTATGTGTGCCTTGGCAGTGGGAAGTGGATGCGCATTCTGTAGTCAACATGCATTACTCAAAGTCAGATGAGCAAGCGGTGGCTGGCCACCCCTCCCCCTGCTCGCAATACCTCGAGCCAGTTCCCTCAAGCGGCAACTTCCCTGTAGCTCGCTAACCCGCTTGTTGACAAACGGTTGCTTATGCGGCCAAGAATGCTTTTGCTATAAAAATAGTCAATTAGTGGTAGTCATAACGCTTGCAAGTGCGGGTCGTTGAAGGATGAAAGCTTTCTTCAACGGCCCGCTCTGCGTTTGCGCGCCCTTAGGGTTTTGGCTCGGTGTCCCGCGTCCTATACTCGGCACTCAAAACCCGGTGCCCAGCACCCTAAACCTGGCGCGCGATGCCCTCAACGGGACGGTCTGCTGCTGATTCCATCGAGAAAAAATGAGACAGAAAGGATTCGGACTAGCTTTTATGACTCAAGACTTTACCAAGGCCCGCTGCGAGGTGCCCCACCCCTACCTCACCCTGATGGGCTTGTATCTGGGCAGCTTCACGGGAATGCTGTCGGAGACCTCACTTAACATCGCGCTGCCCCAGCTGGGCGTCGTGTTTGGCATCGATACCGCCGTCACCCAGTGGCTCGTGGTGGGCTACATGCTCATCATCGGCCTCATGATGCCCTTTGCCGGCATCCTCATGAAATGGTTCTCTGTGCGCAAGCTCACGTTCTTTGCGCTGGGAAGCTTCTTTGTGGGCTCAATCATCAGTGCCGCGGCTCCCAGCTTTGCGGTTGTGCTCGTGGGCCGCTTAATCCAAGGCATCGGCACCGGCTTGCTGTTGCCCATGATGTTCGCCGTCTCCATCGAGGTCTTTGCCCCGCAAAAGCTCGGCTCTGCCATGGGTCTCGCCGCGCTGATTATCATGTTCGCGCCGGCCATCGGCCCTACGGCCTCGGGCATCATTTTGGGCGCCTTCTCCTGGCGCGCAATCTTCATTATGTTCGCCGTGGTCTTGGCTGCAGGTATGGTCTTTGCAGCCAAGTCCCTGGTCAACCCCTACGAGCTCACCAAGCCCCGCATCGACGCCGCGTCGTGCGTGCTCTCTATCATCGCCTTTGGCGGCCTAGTGTTGGGCGTGGGCCTGGCAAGCAGCGCTGGATGGATGTCTGTGCAGGTGGCAGGCCCCATCGTCTGTGGCATCATCGCGCTCGTGCTCTACGTCAGGCGTCAGTTGGCGCTTGAGACGCCCATCATCGACGTGCGCATCTTCAAGCTGCGCGGCTTTTGCGTGGGCTGCGCACTCATGATGCTCAACTTTGGCATCACACTGTCTGCCATGTTCCTGTTGCCGCAGTTCATCCAAAACGCGATGGGCATCCCCGTCGCCATGGCGGGCCTGATTATGCTGCCGGGCGGCATCATCAACGCCTTCGTGTCGTTTGCAGCCGGCAACATCTACGACCGCGTGGGCGCCAAGATCCCCGCGCGCATTGGCTTTTGTCTGTCTGCGCTGGGTGCCATCTTGTTTCTGTTTGCTGGCACCACTACCAGCATCGCGTATCTCATCCTCGCCCATATCATCCTGATGATTGGCGTGCCGCTGGCGATGTCTCCGTGCCAGACCAGCGCGCTGTCCTGCCTGCCGCGCAATAACTCCGGCGACGGTTCCACGGCCCTCAACACCATGCAGCAGGTTTTGGGCGCGGTGGCCACGGCTGTTGCCACCTGTCTTTTGGGCGCAGGCCAGGCCGCGTTCATGGCTGCGGGTGGCACCTCCACCGCAGAGGCCTTTGCCACGGGCGCGCATTGGGGCTTTGCCTTCACGCTGGTGCTGGCCGTGCTCGGCGCCGTTATTTCCTTCACGCTGCTCAAGCAAGAGGCCAAGCGTGCCGATAAGCTGCCGGAAGCCTCCTCCCATGAACACGAGCAGGCTGCTGCGACGCAGTCCGAGACAGTAAGCGCCAACGCCTAAGGCGCCTAAGGTTGCCAAGGCATAAGCTGCTGATAGTTGTTTGATGCAAAGCGCGCTTCGCTTGCTTTGATTGGCGATGATATGCGCGCATTGTGCTCGCTTAAGGCCTGCCTCCCCTCTCGGGGTGGCAGGCCTTTTTTGCTGTGCGGGTGCAGTTGCTGCTCCAGCACTTCCCTACTTCAAGTACCCCAACACTGTGCTCGTAGCAACCACGCGGCTGTCGTAGCAGCGGGAAAAGTACTCCAACCCGGCTTCTTGCGTGCCGATAAGAAACGTCGCGCACGCATCGGCAGCCACCACGGTCTTGTAGCCGTTGAAGTAAGCGCCGGCCAGCGTCTGCAGCACGCAGATATTGGTGTCGCAGCCCACGGCGATGAGTGTGTCCACGCCTAGCTCGCGCAAGGTCAGGTCAAGATCGGTGCCAAAAAACCCGTTGTAGCGGCGCTTGGGGATGACGATGTCTGTGTCTTGGAGCTTAAACGCCGCTAAAGGCTTTGCAGCCTCACTACCGGCGATGCCATGCTCGCCCCACAGCTCGATCTCTTTGTCGTAGGCGGGCACATGTGCGTCGCACGAGAAGATGACTGGCACACTCTTTGCGCGCGCGGCGTTGACGATGGCCACGGCGTTACTAGCCATCTCCTGCAACTGCGGCAAGGTGCCTTCCTCGCCACCAAGGATGTCGATGACCAGCACCGCTGTTTTGCCCAGGTCTATCTCATCTGACTGTTGCCATGCGGTTTGCTGTGCTTGCGGAAGGTAGGCCATGTCTCTCCCCTTTTGTGCGAGTCGCCTGCTTTGGTGGCATTCGAGTATAGCGCCGCCGCAGCCTAGTGGTCTTCTGAGCTGGCAGGCGGCACATCGACGGTAAGGATCGGTGCACCTCAAAAACAGAGGGGTGCAACGGCTTGGGTGCAATTTCTGCACCCGCATTTGAGCTTGGGTTTTGCCATTGGCACGCGCTGTTGGAAGAAGGGATGCCCCCGGGTTGGGATTAGGGCCCGGGGGCTTGAAGGGAATGGATCGGACGGGCACATGATGAAGAGAGGATAGAAAGGGATATGTTGGTTGCTTCCGTCGATCTGGGTAAAAGATTACAGGGCACATCTGAAGATAGCCTGAAAGGTGCGTTGGAATTTCATGAATCGTTTGTGTGCACTTGATGAGCGCATTTTTTCGCGCCGCTAGACCAAGGTGCGGAGGTCGCCGTCGCGCTTGGTAAAGCGCTGCGCGTCCAAGCATTCGAGTACGGGCATCATGTACTTGCGGCTCGTGCCGCACGCCTCTTTAAGCTGGGCGGCGGTTGCGGGGCCGTTTGCATCGATGAACGCGGCAATTTTGCGCTTGTAGTCATCGATTACGCTGGTGGTAAAGATGATGTCATCGTTCACGCGCACGGCTTTGCCATCGGTCACTAGTTGATTGAGCGCCTTGCGAGCCATGCCCGGATTTAGGCCGCTTTCCTTGACGAGTGCATCTTGCGCAGGCGGATTGGCCTGCGCCTTATCCAGCAGGTCTTGCATCGTCTGCTCTGCCTTGAGCTGCTGTGCCTTGGCGCCGGCGCCGGCCTTGGGGTGGCTTACCTCGCCGTTGACCTGCACCGCAACGCCCTTGGCCTCGGCGTCTTCCAGCAATGCGTCAAAGCACGCAGTCTGCATCTTGAACTCGAGCTGCTGGCGTAGCTCGTCTTTGGGCAGGCCAGTGGAACTAGGGTTGGCATTGTGAAAGCGCATGAGTTTGCTCTCAACCGCGCTTAAGAGTTTTGCGTGCAAGGCGACAGGCGCAAGGTATGTACCGGCGGTGCCCAGGCAGGCAAGCTTTTTGAAGTCTTGCAGTTCTTGCAATCGCTCGGCGACTGCCTTGGGGTCTAGCCCCAAGATGCCGCAGATCTCTGCCGCAGTCTTGGGCTCTTCCAAGCCTAGGGCATACGCGTCCACGGCGTTTGTGGTGTCGCCTTTTGCCAAGGCGTCGAGCATATCTTGCTCGTTGGCGCTCAGGTTGGTGCGGCGACGCGGATGCGCAGCCAAGACGCTGCCGCCGCCGATGACATGCACGGGGCTGTAGCTGCGGATGATAAAGCGATCTTGATAGCTCAGGGGTAAAGGGTCGTCCAGGCGAATCTGCACTTGCAGCGTTTGCCCGGGCTCGATCTGCTCCACGCCGTTCATACAGAGCACACGGCCGATGACCTCGCGTGTGCCGTGGGCCACGTGCACGCGATTGCCGCTTACTAGTGGCTTGCCGGCGTGGAAGGGATCGGCGTAGGTGAGCTGCGCGTCAAAGCGGTCTGTCACCTCCATGCTGCCGGGCGCGGCGACAAAGTCCCCGGGGCTTACTTGCTCAACGTCTACATCGGCCAAGCAGAGTGCGACGCGGTTGCCGGCGGTGGCTGAGTCTTTGTCTGCGCCGTGCATCTGGATCGAGCGCACGCGCGTTTTGAGACCCTGCGGCAGAACCTCAAGCTCGTCGCCTACGTGCACCGTGCCGCTCCACAAGGTGCCGGTGGTCACCGTGCCAAAGCCCTTTACGGTGAAGACGCGATCCACAGGGTAGCGGACGGCGCCGGCAGGTTTGGTGCGCTGCGCGTGGCTCACGGCATCATCCAAAGTGGCCATCAATGCGTCCAACCCCTCCCCTGTCACGCTGCTGCAGGGCACTATCGGTGCTGTGGCAAAGGGCGTATCCGCCAAGGCCTCGCGGATCTCTGCCGTTACGAACTCGAGCCAATCGGGCTCTACAAGATCGGCCTTGGTCAGCGCGACGACGCAATTGTCTACGCCCAGCAGCTGCAACACGGCCATGTGCTCCACGGTCTGGGGCATGATGCCGTCGTCTGCGGCGATCACCAGTAGCGCCACATCCATGCCTGTGGCGCCGGCGACCATCTGACGCACGAAGCGCTCGTGGCCGGGCACGTCCACAACGCCCATCTTGCGGCCGCTGGGCAACGTGAGCTGGGCAAAGCCCAAGGTGATGGTGATGCCGCGCTTCTTTTCCTCTGCAAGGCGATCAGGGTCCGTGCCCGTGAGGGCCTTAATCAGCGAGCTTTTGCCGTGGTCGATGTGCCCGGCGGTTCCCAGGATGAAGCTGTCTTTGGCCATGACTTGCTAGCCTTCCAATCCGTTGAAGTACTCGGCCAGCGCTAGCGTGACCTCGAGGTGCTCTTCCTCGCTTAGCAGTGTGCGCGCGTCCAAGAGCAGGGCTTCCTTGCTTATGCGCCCCACAACGGGAATCTCACGGCCGCTTGCCATGTGGCGCTCGCAATCCAGCGCGTTGCCCTTCTTGAACGCTACCTGCACGGCATAGGTGGGGATGTCGCACATGGGCAGCGCGCCGCCGCCTGCGCGGCTAATCTCTGACACCACGCTTAGTTCGATGGCGTCTTTGGGTAGCGCCGCTTGGAGCTTGCTCAGAAGCGCCTCTGCCTGCGGTTTCACGTCATCTGCGCTCGTGCTGAGCATGCGCAACGTGGGGATCTTCTCAAGCGCTTGCTGCGGGTTTAGGTACAGCCGCAGTGTTGCCTCGAGCGCGGCAAGCGTCATTTTGTCCAAGCGCAACGCGCGGGCGAGCGGGTTTTCTTTAAGGCGATCGATGAGCTCTTTGCGGCCGGCGATGATTCCTGCTTGTGGCCCGCCGAGCAGCTTGTCGCCGCTAAAGCTCACGATGTCTGCGCCGGCATGCAGGCTTTCTGCCACGGTTGGCTCTGCGTAATCGCCAAAGCAGCCCAGGCGCAAGAACGCGCCGGAGCCTTGGTCTTCGTAAACCAGGAGCTGCGGATTATCCGCATCGCGTACGGTGTTTGCCTCATCCGCAAGCTTGCGCAGCTCGGCCACTGTCACTTCCTCTGTGAAGCCGACGAGGCGGAAGTTGCTGCGATGCACCTTGAGGAGCATGGCCGTTTGCGGAGTGATGGCACGACGGTAATCGCCGATGTGAGTCTTGTTGGTGGCACCCACCTCCACCATGCTCGCGTGGCTTTGCGCCATGATGTCCGGGATGCGGAAGGAGCCGCCTATCTCGACTTCTTCCCCGCGGCTGACGATGGCTTCGTGGCCGGCAGCAAACTCGCTTAGCACCATCATGACCGCAGCGGCGTTGTTGTTAACGGCAATGGCGGCCTCGGCGCCGGTCAGGGCACAGATGAGTTGCTCGCAATGATCGTGGCGGCTCCCGCGCGCAAGTGTCTTAGTGTTGTACTCCAACGTGGAATAGCCGGCGATGACGTCGTTTACGGCATCTATCGCCTCTTGCGCTAGCGGGCTGCGGCCTAAGTTGGTGTGCACGATGACGCCGCTCGCGTTGACAACGCGGCGCAGCGAGCGCTCGCGCAGTGACAGCGTGCGCATCTGCGCGGACGCTGCGATGGTGGCAGTGTCCACGCTTGCGACCGTGCCCGCAAGTATGCCCTGACGCGCATCGCTAACAGCGCTGCGGACTGCCTCCACGACCATCTCACGTGGGAACTCTTCCAGGGCTTGCTTAAGGCACGGCTCGTTGAGGACTTCTTCAACCTGCGGCAGGGTTCGCAGCATGGCATTGCGGTCTTGCATAGAGCTCCCTTTCCAAGACAGTTTCTTCACTCCACAAAATACGCCATATGCGCGCTCTCTCATGTCACGCGACAAAAGCAGTCTGTAAATTGTCATCAAAACCCAAGGGCAAAGCGGTGCGTGCGGCGCGTTTCAAGTTGCATCCGCGTTACATCGTGCGATGCCGGTGTCGCTAGGTTCGAGTTCCTGCTATCGTAGCGAGCGACAGATGGAGATGGTTGGGGTCTGGTGGCCCCCGCGGCCTTCAAAGCCGTTGTGAGGCGCGCAGAACGTCTCGGGTGTGTTCGATTCGCACGCATCTCCGCCATGCACGTGCAACGGGACCGCATTTTTCCGCGGCCCCGTTTTTCCCTATCCCTTATACGCAGCGGGTGATGAACTCCATGAAGTCGCGCGCGACGCCGGC
>CAYQLX010000074.1:0-8699 GCA_964418305.1 uncultured Coriobacteriaceae bacterium
TGCGAGCAGCGACATGCCCGCCTGTCCCGCCGCAGCGCTAGCAGACAGCAAGTTGACCACCGTGCCGTGCGTCTGCGCTAGCTGTGGGTAGAACGCGCGCATGAGCAGGTATGCGGCCACGACACCGCTGTCGAGTGCCATATAGAGATCTGCAAGCTTGGATGAGACTAGGGCATCCCCCACCTTGGCAGCCTGCGATGCGTTGACCAGCACACTTGCCGGCCCCATAAGCTCTTCGACCTTTGCCGCGAGCTCTGCAGCGTTTTGCTCGCCACCATCGCGGCTGCATTCAAACACGAGCGGCATGACCGTGGCACCGCTTTGCTCGGCAATCTGGCCGGCTGCCTGCGACAGGCGCTTCATGTGGCGGCCGGTGGCGCACACATCCCAACCGTCCTTGGCAAACGCCAGTGCTATATGCCACGCAGGAGACCCAATGGCGGCGGCTCCAGTTACAACGACTACGCGCTTGTCACTCATCACTCATGCTCCTTTAAGACAAAGACGGCCGGGCACGCACGCGGCAGCGGGCCTCAAGCTCTGAGCGCCCAAAATGCCACGGCACTAGCTGCGGCCACGTTGAGAGAGTCCACATCATGGGCCATGGGAATCTTGACGGTAAAGTCGCAGCTGGCAATCGTCTTTTTTGCCAGGCCGTCGCCCTCTGTGCCCAAGACGATGGCGAGCTTTTCCTGGCTAGCCAAAACCTCATCCTCGATACTTACGCTGTTATCGTCAAGCGCCATGGCAGCCGTGGCAAAGCCCATGGCATGCAAGCGCTCGATACCAGCTGCCGGCCAATCGGCCGGCGTGTCACCTATGCGCGTCCACGGCACTTGGAACACGGTGCCCATGCTCACGCGCACAGCGCGACGATACAGCGGATCGCAACAGGTTGGCGTGACAAGCACAGCGTCTATGCTCAACGCCGCTGCGCTGCGAAATATCGCCCCTATATTGGTGTGGTCGACGATGCCCTCAAGCACCGCCACGCGGCGAGCATCGGCGCAAAGCTCCTCTACGCTCGGCAGCGGCTTGCGCTTGAAGGCGCACAGCACGCCGCGCGTGAGCTTGAAGCCCGTGAGCTGGCAGAGCACGTCTAAGGTTCCCGTGTAGACGGGGATACCGCTTACAAGCGCATCACAACGCTCTATGATGCGCGCCGCCTGACCGTCAACGTGCTTGTGCTCCATAAGAAGGCTCACCGGCTCGAACCCAGCGTCGAGCGCGCGGTCTATGACCTTGGGGCTTTCTGCGATGAAGATCCCACGCTCGGGCTCTATGCGGCTTCTGAGCTGCGCCTCGGTCAAGCGCGCAAAGACGTCGAGGGTCGGATCGTCAAAGCTTTCGACTTCTATGATGTTGGGCATGTGGACGCCTCCTCGTTTGCTTGCGGTGGCGCGGTAACGCAATAGCGCCAGACAGCTATCCTAGCGCGTTTGCTGCGCCGCATGTAGGGCGGACAGCAAAAGGGCCGCAAGGCTTTGAACCTGCGGCCCGCAACAATCTTGAATGCTCGCGATACGGCTGCGCGCTAGCCCTGCAGCGGGGTGCGGCCGTCGGAGTACTGCGTGCCCCACTCCTCGTCGAGTTCCTTCATGAGCTTCTTGGCCTTATGCGACAGCTTGCGCGGAACCTCTACCGTCACGTGCACAAT
The DNA here is from genome assembly GCA_964418305.1 of uncultured Coriobacteriaceae bacterium. Classification (GTDB taxonomy): domain Bacteria; phylum Actinomycetota; class Coriobacteriia; order Coriobacteriales; family QAMH01; genus W2P13-069. The sequence goes on from CAYQLX010000074.1 coordinate 1,658, forward strand.
CAAATCCCCGCGGGAATCGCGGCGCAGACGCGGCATGCCAAAGCCCTTGCAGCGCACAGTGTCTCCGCTTTGTGTGCCCTCGGGGATTTTTACCTCCACCTGCTCGTCGGGCATGATGCCCGTCACGCTGATATTGGCACCCAAGGCCGCCTGCGCAACCGATATGGTGGCGCGGCAATGTAGATGATCGCCATCGCGCTCGAAGAACTTATCGGGCTCTATGCGCACGGTTGCCAGCAAGTCTCCTGCGGCAGCGCCGTTCATGCCAGCCTCTCCCCTGCCGGTGAGGCGCACCTGTTGGCCGTCGCGGATGCCGGCCGGGATATCGATGGTAACGTGCTCGCGATCGGGGACGCGACCTTGACCCTCGCACTCGGGGCAGGGGTTCTCTATGACGGTGCCCTTGCCACCGCAATCCGGACAAGTCGATGATGTTTGCATATCTCCCAGGAAGGTGCGCTGCACGCTGGTCACGCGACCGGAGCCATGGCAAGTCTTGCAAGAGACCTCTTTGCCGTCGTCTGCGCTACCGGTGCCGCCGCATTCCTCGCAGGGAGCCAGGCGATCGTAGGCTATCTCTTTCTTGGCGCCGCAAGCCACCTCCTGCAAGGTGAGTCGCAGGCCTATGGCCATGTCGCGGCCCTCGCGACGCACACGGCCGCCGCCACGGGCGGCTCCGCCAAAGAACGAGCTGAACAAGTCACCCATGCCGCCAAAGATATCGTCCATGTTGACCTGCTGGTAGCCGCCGCCAAAACCGCCGGCGTCTGCCGTGCCAAACTGGTCGTACATGCGTTTCTTGCTGGGGTCACTCAGGCAGTCGTAAGCCTCGTTGAGCTTCTTGAACTGCTCCTCTGCGTCAGGGGCTTTGTTGACATCGGGATGCAGCTCGCGCGCCTTGCGCCTGAAGGCTTTCTTGATATCGCCTTCGCTGGCGTCGCGGTCGACCCCCAAGATGTCGTAATACTCGTAAGCCAAAACAAACTCCCCGTCCATACCTTGCACAAACGCCCGCCAAAAGCGGGCCTCGTTTTCGTTCACAGTATTTTGGGGCATGCGTCGCTACTGCAAAAGCCGCTGTTTAGGAACCGTCACCAACAGGTGCTATTTGTCATCTTGAAGCAGGCACGGCGCGCCAGATACCCTCTCTGACGCGCCGTTAAGCAAATGCAAACGTCGGCAGCTTGCATCTCTACGGGTTACTTGCGTCGCAGCGAATGGCCTCGATGGGCGAGTAGCGGCGTGACCCTTAGGCTGCGCTGGGGATGGCGTGGCCTTTAAATTGCGATGCGCGGGAACATGGCTGTCTTGGCGGCGGCAAAGGTCTGGCAAGCATCAATCTTGCGGTGCGCGCTGCCCATGCTGCGGTCAAGCTGGGCGCAGCTGTCGGCACAGGCGCGCAGCTCGTCGGCGAGGCTTGCGGCCAAGGCCGGGTCGAGGTCCTGCTTATAGCGCAGACGGTGCTCGAGCTCTGCCCAAAGCTCCATGGCTATGGTGCGCAGCTGGATCTCTACGCGCACGAGCTCTTTGGACTCGGGAAGAAACACCGGCGTCTCGACGATAAGGTGCAGACTGCGATATCCATTGGGTTTGGGACGCTCTATGTAATCCTTCTTTGCCACTAAGAAGACGTCGTCTTGGTCTAGAAGGCAGTTAGCTACGACGTAGATGTCCTCCTCAAAGGGGCAGATGATGCGTATGCCGGCGACGTCGTTAAGGTTTGCCTGCACAGACTCGAGCGTTACAGGCAGGCCACGGCGCACGAGCTTTTCCTCGATGCTTTCCGGCGATTTAAGGCGACATTTGATGGAGTCTATGGGGTTGTAAGAGTTGTTGGCGTTGAACTGCGCGTTGAGAACGTTGAACTTTGTCTCTATCTCCATCAAAGCGCAGTTATAAAGCGCCATGATCTGTTTGAACTGGTCTGGGTCATTCAAAAGCATATGCTGACCTTTCGTAGTTGTGGCGCGCATGTTGTCACAAGTGCAAGCCTGCTGGTGCGGCATCGAGCACGGCGTCATGTGCAGCTTTATCCTAGCGCCAAGAACGCTGTGCTGGGAGTTGCTTTACCAAACCGACACCGTTCTTTCAGACTCCTTTAAGATAACGCCTCTATAGTCCAAAGCGTAGTCGGCGGAAGATCCCTTCAACTCACTCCCTTCTATCCCATCCCTGACTGAAGCTGGCTATGAGAGACACGGTGGGCCCTGGCACCGCAAATCTGGGGCACCACACAGATACAGCCCGGTTGTGCTAAGCGCACAGCCGGGCTTTTTGCTGCAGTGAGACAGAGAGGAATTGCTCGAAAACCTTACCCGCGACTCTTGGAGGTCTGTCGGCGCTGCCGTTACCGCCTTGTGTGCGCGCTTTGCTAAGATGACGAGTACAAACCCGACACGCTCAAGGAGAAGCCATGGCAAAGCTCGAAGACATCCGCAAAGACATTGACCAGATTGATGCACAGCTCAAAGAGCTCATCTCCAAGCGCCTTGACTGCGCATTGGCGGTTGCCATGGCAAAGAAGGAGGAGTCGAGCCTTGACGTCTACCGCGCTGATCGCGAAAAGCAAATTGAGCAGGCCTTCACACAAGATGTACCACAAGACCGCCAAGCCGAGTTTTTTGCCATCATCCGCAAGATAACCGCCGCAAGCCGCATGTACCAGTACGACTTGCTCTACGACTGGAACCCCGACGCTTTTGAAACGGTCACGGGCCACGAGAAGGCAGACGTGGAGAGCATGTGCGTCATCGTGCGCTTCACGCGCGACAACGAGCCCAACGCTTTGGGCAGCATCCTGTGCATGGTCGGCGAGCACGGCTTTAACATGAGGCGCGTAGAGCTTGCGCAAAACAGCCCGTCCTCAACCGCCTTTGAACTTGAAATCAGCGGCGACGTGCGCAGCACGCAGTTGCGTAAGCTGCTCTTCCAGCTGTCGCGCGAGACGCAGGAGTTCCGCATCGTAGGCGCCTACTAGGCTAAATCCCACGTGAGCAATAACACCGCATTAGAAGAGCAAGCCGAAAGCGCTGCCGCTGCAGCTGGGCTTGAGCTAGTGCGAAAAGACGACATCTTGCACCTTACCGACGGCGAGCTTTGGCTGGCGGCCGATTTTGCAGGCATGCTAGGACGCATCAAGGCAAAGCGCTTTGGCCAAGAGCTCTTGGTCAAAGCCGTGCGCATCAAAGGCGCAACATCTCCGCTTAAGGTTGCAGATGCCACAGCGGGCCTTGGAGAGGACTCCCTCATCTTGGCTGCCGCGGGCTTTGACGTGGTGCTCTTCGAACATGATCCGGTCATCGCCGTGCTGCTCGACGATGCCTTGCGGCGCGCTGCACAAGACAGCCACCTTGCCGAGTATGTCTCACGCATGCAGCTGAGATTCGAAGACAGCGTGCAAGGCCTACCTGGCCTGCGCGAGGCTTGCGACGTCGTCTTCTTGGACCCGATGTTTCCCGCCAAGCAAAAGCAGGCAAAGACCAACAAGAAGCTGCAGCTGTTCCAAAGACTGCAAAGCCCCTGCTCCTGCGAAGAGGATCTGATGCAGGCCGCGCTGGCGACAAACCCGCGCAAGATTGTGGTCAAACGCCCGCTCAAAGGGCCTGCCCTTGCCGGCAAGCAACCTAGCTACTCCATAAGCGGCAAGACCATACGCTACGACTGCATCGTCTTGCCGCGCTAAGGGGCGTTTGGAGCGCTAGGGCGCTGATGACAAGACCCTTAATCCAGCAGGTCGCAGACCTGCTCTACTTCATTTGAAGCCGCGAGCATCTCACGGCTAGCTATAGTGGCTAGGCTGCCGGACGTCTTGTAGTCAAGCAAGATCTGCGCGTAATCGTGCAGGTTTTGGGGCGTGGCCTGCAGGATTTGCGCACGTGCGGCGTCCTGGCTTGCAAGGGGGCGCCCGCGCAGGATTCTGTGAGCCTCCCTCGTCACCTTGGTGGCCACCTTGCGCGGCTTGTCTGAGGCGCCTATAACGCTGATGACAAATCCGTCGACCTCGTCTTGCGTGAACTCATGGGCGGCAAGCCAACTGCACGCCTCATGGAAGTCATCGTAAGTGCCGTCTATGCGCGGATCACTGAGCGACAGTAAATTGAGCGTGCCGCGTGCAGTGAACAGGCCGCTGCAGCCGTAGGCGCCGCCCTTGACGCGCACGTGGTTCCACAGGTAACCCCAGTTGAGTGCTTGCTCGAGCAGGGAGTCGTAACCGGTTTCATGGCGTGTGAGCGGCGGATTCATGTACGTCGCGTTGGCGGCGACGTTGACAGGCAGCGCAAAGCCCTCTCTTGTCGCAGGCGCAAGCTTTATATCGTAAGGCGTCACGGGGGCGGCATCTGCAACCTGAGGCGCAAAGCACGGGGCGGATTCCTGCGCCAGCTTGAAGCCGGCGTCGTCTCCGGCAAAGGACACGAGCACGGGGCGCATGGAGCAGATTTGCGCGCTCAGACGCTTGAGCTTGGCGCACAGAGCCGATTTGTCGGACTGCGCGGCTAGGCCCTTAAGGAAGCGATAGCTGCCGATACCCTCTACCGCATCATTGACAGCAAGCGCGCCGGCCGACGAGGCTGCGGCTCTGGGCATGACCAAGCTTGCTGCGCGACTCGCGGCCGTCTGCTCAAAGCCGACCACCAGCAAGTCGATGACCTGCGCCACCTTGGCAGTGTCGTCAAAGTTGGAGCCGGTGAACAAAGACCAGAAAAACTCATGCGCAGCCTGCCGCTTTGCGCCGAGGGCAGAGAAGCCGAGCTTGAAAAACGTGAGTGGGGCAAAGTCATCCCAGCGCGTAAGGGTGACGATGTCGCAATCGGTCTGCCCAAGGGTCTCCTTAATCTTGATTGCAACCTGCGCCGCGCTCATGTCACCCACAGAAAGCTCACCTGCAAGCGAGCATAGAAGCGACAGGCACTGCACGTCTTCAAGCGAAAAACCGGATAAGTCGAAGTAGTACTCCACATAGTCGATGCCATGCGACGGCTCGAGCAAACGCACGAAGTGCGTGCCTTTGCTGGTGACGGTATCTGTCTTGGGACGCGAGGCCAAAGGCGGCAGGTCGGCGCGATTGAGACGCGGCAAAGTAGCCAAGGCGTCCGGGCTGTCTGCCGCCAGGCGACGCTGCTTCAGGTCTTGTGCATCGCGTGCGATCCTGTCCAAATCATCTTTGGAAAGGCTGGCTGCCATGCCTTCTAGGTACGCGCGCTCGCCAAAAGCATCAAGATCCATATCAGGCACGAGGGCCACGCAGGCGGCGTGCTTGCAGTCTATAAACAGCTCGCGCACAAGCGACTCGTAGACGCCGCTGTCTTTGGCTTGATCATGCCAAGCTAAAAACTCCTCGTAGCGCGTACACGCCAGCGGGTCGATCCCGTAAGGCCAGCAAGTGCGCACGTCTTGCGCAAAGGATATGCCACAAGGCTCCTTGGGGCCCTCGCGCCAAGCGAACTCAAGCACCGACACTGTGGCGTCTACAAGCTCGGGCAGCTTTCCCGATGCCAAGACATCCTCGCAGCCGGACGCGATAAGGTCCAAGAAACGCTGGCGGTCTTCCTCTTGTGCGCTGAGCGCTGCCACCAAGACATAAGGCTGGGCCGAGCCCGCCATGTTGCAGGCGACGGCCTCGCCGCAAATGCCGCTTTCAAGCAGCAACTTATGAAGCGGCGCCTCCACATCGCCAAAGAGCGCGTCGCAGATGACACCTGCCGCCGTGGTACGAAGAATATCCAACGGGCCGCCAAGAACGCTGCCAAAGGCGAGGATGGAGCTTTCCGGACCGCCCTTGAAGGTTGCACGCTCGCTCATGGCAAGGCGTGGCGCGGTTAGTTGCAGCGTATTAGCAGACCCAAAGGCGCCTTGGTCTGGATGCGACGCAAGCCAGGGCACTAAGTGGTGCGTGTCCAGATGCTCGAGCACAGCGCAGACGTCGATATCGCCGTACAGAGTGATGATTGCATTGTCCAAGCGGTAGTGGCGACGATAAGCGTCGCAGAAGGCCTGGTAGCTAAGAGAGGTAATGGAGGCAGGATCCCCGCCGGAGTCGTAGCCGTAGGTGCCCTGGCTAAAAAGTGCGCGTTTGACGGCGTCTACGGCGCCGCGCACGGGAGTCGACTTAGCGCCCTTCATCTCGTTGTAGACCACGCCGCTTACGGCAAGGCTAGTAGCGCTGCCGTCACATTCCAAGTGCCAGCCCTCTTGCAAGAAGATGGACTCATCTTCCAAGAGCAGCGGGTTGAGCACGGCATCCATATAGACGTCCATGAGATTGAGCAGATCCTGGGCATTTGCCGTGGCCACGGGATACATCGTGTAATCCGGCCCGGTAAAGGCGTTGAGATAGGTCTTCATAGAGGACTTGAGCATGGCCGTAAAGGGTTCTTTGAGCGGGTAGCGTTTAGAGCCGCACAGCATGGAGTGTTCAAGGATGTGGAACACGCCTGTGTCGTCTGCCGCAGGGGTGGAAAAGCTGATGGAAAAAGCCAGCTCTGGGTCCTGGTTCTTGAGGCAGACGAGTTTGGCTGCGCTTTGGATATGCTCCATCACATATGCGCTGCCGCAGACCTCCTTCACATCGCTTACCTGCGTAACCTTGAAGCCTGCAATGACCTGACCTACCTGTATATCCAAGATGAACCCCCATATGAGCAGTTTGCGTTTGATGAGGATAGCGCAGCTGCGACACGAAAAGAAAGCCCCCGCTGTCGCATCGGCAACGGGGGCCTTGGAGATGCCCTTAAGGTGATAGCGCCAAAGGGCTCTGGGGTGTGCTTACGCTAGTGCGCTTACCTGTTCTTGACGGCGATGGGGCCGGCGAAGATGAAGAAGTGCAGGAACGGGAGCAGCAGAGCGATGAGGTCGAGCGGCATCGCCATGGGATTCTTGCTCCAACCAGAGACGAGCAAGGGGCAAGCGATGCACAGGACGGCCAAGAAGATGGCGATGAGCATCATGACGATGAACGGCACCATACCGGTATCGCCGTCGTCGCCCGAAGTCTCTGCTGCGAGCTGATCCATGGTCTTACCACCGGTCTCACGCACGAACAGCA
>CAYQLX010000075.1:0-5962 GCA_964418305.1 uncultured Coriobacteriaceae bacterium
AAGACCTCGCTGTTACCTGCCAGTTTGGAGCTTAAGGCTATAGCCGTTACGGCGGCCTCCACATCCTGTGCGGTGTTGTGGATGCCAAAGCTCACGCGGCAGCTGCCGTCCAGGCCCATGGCCGCGTGGAAGGGCAGCGCGCATTGCCCGCCGGCCCTTATGCACACGTCCAAAGCCCCTAAGTCGGCGGCAACGCGCGCGCATGACACGCCGTACAAGGTAAACGACACGAGCCCACCGGCGCCGTCGGTCGCGCTGTGATCGCCCCAGACGGTTATGCCGTGCAGAAGTTCCAAGCCTGCCAAGAGATGCTTGGTAAGCGCTGCACTGTGCTTGACGATCGCGTCCATGCCCAGCTCGTCCATCTGCTCCACAGCGCGGGCGAGCCCTATGGCCTGGGCGATGGGTGGCGTGCCCGGCTCGTATTGGATGGCGCCTTGGCGCAGGTAGTAGCTGTCGCGTCCTACGTGCGATATGGTGCCGCCACCGGCAAAGCCCGGATCCATCTCATCGAAGGCATCCTGGCTTATCCACAGGCCGCCCACGCCAAACGGGCCGTAGGCCTTGTGCCCGCTAAACGCGAGAAAGTCGCATCCTAAGTCTTTGACATCGATGGCCAGATGCGGGAAGGACTGCGCGGCATCCACGAAGATGCGTGCGCCTGCCTCGTGCGCCAAGCTGGCCATCTCCTTGACGGGGTTGACGAGCCCCAAGCTGTTGGAGACCTGCGCGACGCAGACGAGTTTGACGGGACCTTTGAGCAGCTCGCGGTAGGCGTCCATCCGGATGCGCCCGCAGCCGTCGAGCGGGATGTAGGCCACGTTCGCGCCGCGCGCATGTGCCGCGATGCGCCACGGCAGCATGTTGGAGTGGTGCTCGGACAAGGTTATGAGCACGAGGTCGCCCTCGTTTAGGTTGCGCATCGCCCACGACTGTGCCGCTTTGTTGGCGGAGTCTGTGGTGTTGGCCGTAAAGGCCATCTGACGCCTGTCAGAGTTCAAGTGGTTCTCTAACACGATGCGCGCATCGTTGAAGGCGGCTGTTGCCGATGCCGACAGCTCGTAGCTGCCGCGGTAGATGTTGGCGTTGGCGGCGTTGTCAAAGCGCGCTGCCGCATTGACGGCGGCGGCCAAGCGCTGGGACGTAGCCGCGCTATCTAGGTAGACGAGTTTGCCACGATGGCGCGGCTCGTCGAATATTGCAAAGTCGCGCATGTTGCGTTTGCCCCACGCGCTTGCCCATGCAATATTCTTTTCATCCTTTGACGTGTGATTTTTGCTTATATTTGCGACAACGTGTTGTGCAATTTCTAGCAGTTCACGGTCTTGGGGGGATAGCCCCTCCACCAAGCTTGCGGCTTCCTCGGCATCTTTCGCGTCTGCGATTCTGTGCGCAAGGCGCACGCTCTCAAGCGCGCTCATGGGCTTTGCTGCAAGAAACTCGTCACGTTCTTTGGCCGAGCTCTCGTTGACAGCGAGCTTTTCTTCGCCAAAGACGACTTCTTCGGCATCAAGCGCAGGAAGCGGACGATAGATGGAGCCTGTGCGCGGCTCGAAGAGACCCTGCTCGCGCGCCGTGTCAAAAAAGCCGCGGCTGATAAGCACCGGCAGACGGCGCAGCCAGTAAATCCAAGAGAAGACGACGTCACAGGATGGCTTTTGGCTTTGGCGCAGGCACAGTTGAGCAGTGTGCCATGGGGTAATGCGCGGGCTCTCGCAGCCGATGAACATCACGCCTGTAGCAGCAGAGTCTGCCTTGAGCAGGTCTTGAGCCGCAAGCAGGGCGGCGCTGTTGACGCAGAAGAGCTCGAAGAGGTTGAGCTTATCGCGCGCAGCAGCAAGCTCGCTGCCGGAGACGACATGGATGGTTGCCGCATCGCCTATTGCCTTGCGCGCGGCGGCCTCGTGCTCGCCCGGGTTACACAGCAGGACGTGCACGCTCGCAAAGCCGCTTGTACTCGCTAGCTTAACGGCATGGGCGATGATTGGTTTGCTCTCCCATAGCTGCAGCGGCCGCGCAAGCTCGACGGCATCAGCATCCGGGTTGCCGTTGCGTCCGTCACAGACATCCGGCGTGCGGTCCGGGTCATCGTAGGTCACGGTGAGCGGCGTGGTGTTCCAGTCGTCTGCGATGACAACGGCTATCGTGCTGCCGCAGATACGCTCTTGCTCGGCTGCATCCAGCTGCTCGTGTGCCGGTGGGTTTGCGATGGGCTGATGTTGCGCGCGGTTGTCGATCATAGATGCTCCTATCGTCAAGAGGCCACGCTTGGTGGCAGGCGCGGCCTCTGCCCTCTTCTTGTTCCCTCTTTGCTCGCTATTTTATCGCAGCACTATAGGAGCAAATCTACTATTCTTACTTATCAAGCAAACGCACTTGGCAAAAGCAGGTGCACAAAAGGATTATCGCCGCTACAGCGGCAGGCCGCTTGGAGAGAGAGTAAAGGGGACAAGAGCGCATGAGGAAGTTTTCTACAGAAGAGGTTGCCCTTATCGACATTGTGGAGAAGGGCATGGAGGGTACAGGCCTAAACGATGAAAAGAAGGCCCCAGCGAAGGCTGGATCCTCTAGGGCTGCTGGCTCGCCGCTTGCGATTGGGGCAGCCGCTGCAGCTGGCGGCAAGCCCTCCCCTTTGCGTTTATAAAGCCGCCTGCCAACTGGGTGGTAAGCGGCGTACACGAAAAGCGCCCGGTTCCCGCAAAGGGAGCCGGGCGCGACTTTGCGGCGACAAAAGAGCCGGCCGTGATGCTTCAAGCTCTATGCGCTGCCGCCGGAGATGTACGGCTCCAACCTGGGAGCCAGCGCCGCAGCAAAGCTCGATGCGGGCATCGTCTGCAGCCAGATGCGGCCCGGGCCGGTAAGGACCGTGTTGAAGAGGCCTTCCCCGCCAAAGAGTTTGTTTTTCACGCCCTTGACGGTTTTGGCCTCGATGGTGACGGTCTCATCGCACATGGCCAAGTTGCCTGTGTCTATGACCATCTGCTGGCCAGCGGCAAGCTCGTACTCCACGATAGAGCCGTCAAGCTCCACGAAGGCTATGCCGTTGCCGGATAGCTTTTGCATGATGAAGCCCTCGCCGCCAAAGAAGCCGCCCGATGCGCGATGGTTGAAGTAGACGGAGAACTCGACGCCCATCTCGGATGCCAGAAACGCCGACTTCTGCACCACGATGGGTTGATCAGGCGTGATTTGGATGGCACGCACCTCACCCGGGAAGCTCGCGCCAAAGGCAATCGTGCCCTGGCCGCCTGTTGCGGTGTAGATGTTCTGGAAGACGGATTCGCCCGAGAACAGACGCCCAAAAGCCTTGCCTATGCCGCCACCTGCGTTGGTGGACATGTCCATGTTGGGGCTCATCCAAACCATGGAGCCGGACTCCGTCTTCATGGACTCGCCGTCTTGCAAGGTGCAGATGACGACTCCAAACGGATTCCCTTGGATCTGATATTGCATACGCTACCTGCCTTTCGGTTGAGGAATCGTACTTAGAATGATAATTCCTGCGGCCTACACCGTGCAATGCTCGCTGGTGTGTTTTGCAGCTCACAAACCACAATGGCTGTCCTGCTGTCAACCAGCTGACGCAAGCAAGCAGACCTTGCGCTACTCTAAAGGACATCTGACGAGTACAAGCATCACTTTACCTAGGAGCGATATGCAAGCCTGGATAGCTGCGGCATTTGCGTCTGCCTTCTTTGCGGGCATCGTGTCGATTTTGGCCAAATGCGGTATCAAGACGACGGATTCTGATGTGGCAACGGCCCTGCGTACCTGCGTGGTAGTCGTCTTCACCTGGGTCATGGTGGGCGTAGCCGGCTCTTTTGGGCAGATAAGCGCCATTTCAGGCAAGTCGTGGCTATTTTTAGGCTTGTCTGGTTTGGCCACCGGTGCGTCGTGGATTTGCTACTTCAAGGCACTGTCTTGCGGGGATGTGAACAAGGTCGTGCCCGTCGACAAATCCAGCACGCTCATGGCCGTTGTCATCTCCATACTGCTCTTTGCTGAAACCGATAACCTAGCCCTCAAGCTCGTAGGAACAGCTATCGCTACGGCGGGCACTTTTCTGATGATCGAGAAGAAGCCTACAAGTGATGCGGAAGCCGCTGCAGGCACGCACGGTGCCTCGTGGCTTGTCTATGCCTTGGCAGCTGCTGTTTTTGCCGCGCTCACAAGTGTCTTGGCCAAAGTGGGCATAGAGGGCGTGGAGTCTAACCTTGCCACGGCCATACGCACTTGCGTCGTGCTCGTCATGGCCTGGGCCATCGTAGCTGGCAAGGGCAAATTGACGCAGGTGAGACAAGTCAAGCGCTCTGAGCTGGGCTTTCTTGCGGCATCGGGCCTAGCCACCGGCGCGTCGTGGCTCTTTTACTACTACGCCATCCAAGCTGGCGCGGTAAGCGTTGTCGTGCAAATCGATAAGTTGTCGCTGCTGGTATCTGTCGCCTTTGCCTGGGTGGTCTTCAAAGAACGGCTCAGTAGGAAGAGTGCCATAGGCCTTGCGATGATCATCATAGGTACAGCACTCGTGGCCCTGTGCGGATAGATTCGCAACAGCTACTCTCGAGCCGCGGCTCTGTTGTCGCAGCTTTCGCTGCAACCGGCTCCAGCTTCGCAAGTCCGCTGCGGTTGGCGGTGAGAGGAAATCCGTCGGGCGACTCGCAGCCAGGGATGGGCAAAATCACTGCTTGAAGCGTGCGAATAGGGAGTAGACTGTTTTCCTGATTGGAGAATAAAAACGCACGGCAGCAGATGTCGGGCATTCACCTAGGGACTAAGGCGATGGGCGGCGACTTCTACCCGTATATGACGGCGTTTGCCATCTTCATGGCGTTCATCGCGCTGGCGATGGTGCGCGACAATGCGGCCTTGCCGCGTGTGCCAAAACGCCTGTTTATCCTCATGTTTGCTTCTATCATCGCATGTGCCGTCTGCGAGGCCACAGGCATATTCCTTGGAGGCAAAGGCGCTGTATTTAGGCCGCTTATCTGCATCGCCACCGGCATTGAGTTTGCTCTCTCGCCGTTGCCCTCTCTTATGTACGCAGCTTTGCTAAGCGTTAAATCGAACAAGCTGCTGCTCGTAGCCCATATTCTATTTGCCGCACACGCTCTCTTCGAGCTGCTCTTCTGCTTCTCGGGCGTTGTCTTTACTGTCGACCATACGACGGCTGCCTTTTCCATCGGCCCGGGATACGGCATATTCATTGGGTTCTCTACGCTGGCTGTTGTGTTCGTGCTCATAGAGACGCTTGCGTTCTCCAAGAAATCGCAGATGCGCAACCGCGTTATCCCTTGGCTCATCATCGGGTTGTTATGCATGTCGCTTGTTGTGCAAGAGCTCAACAGTCAGGTCCACTTGGTATGGTTGATGTTTAGTGCTACGAGCATCTTTGCGTATTTGCTTTACTGCTCGGTCATCCAGCAGACAGACACGCTTACGCGCCTGTTCAATCGCCAAAGCTACGAGGGCCGTCTTACTACGCTTAGCATCCCGGCCCAGATTGTTTACTTTGACCTGGACGACTTTAAGAGCGTCAACGACACCTACGGTCACGATATTGGTGATTTGTGCCTTAAGTCCGTGGCCCGTGCCGTCTACGAGACCTACGGTAGGTTTGGCAGCTGCTATCGCGTAGGCGGAGACGAATTCTGCGCCATCATCACGCGCAACCTCGACAGCATGGACTCCCTGCACAAGCAGCTGTGCTCCAAGCTCGAGCAGCTGCGCAAGGACGCCAAATGGATAACGTATGTCTCGGTGGGTTATGCGCGTTTCACGCCCGGCACAGATCCTGCAGAGACGATTCGCCAAGCCGATGCGATGATGTATCGCTACAAGCGCGAGCACAAGGCAAATCGCTCTGTCGATTCAGGCGCTGCGAATGCAGCTGCTGACGCTGCAGCTGCTGTAGGCGACAACGGAGCGTCTGAGGCTTAGAGCCCAAGGGCTAAGGCCGCGCAAA
>CAYQLX010000075.1:6062-8615 GCA_964418305.1 uncultured Coriobacteriaceae bacterium
GCCGCGCAAAATCCAAAGGCCGCCGCTGCGTGGTAGCAGCGACGGTCTTGTCGATTCTCGATAAGCGCTGTCAAAGCGCCAGCAGCCCCCTACTCTTTGGGCACGAAGCTCTTGTCGCGCAGAACCATAGTGGTCTTGGCGCGCTTTGCAAGGTCTGTCACGTGCGTTGCATAGAGCAGCGCATTGCCGGCCTTGGCATAATTGAACAGCGCGTCGGCCACGCTCGTCGCAGACTCATCGTCGAGGTCGTTGGTGGGCTCGTCGGCGATGAGGATCTTGGGCTTGAGCAGCAGGGCGCGCGCCACGGCCACGCGGCGCTTCTGGCCCACGCTCAGCTGGTGCGGATAGTGATACATGCGGTCTTTTAAGCCAAACTGCTCTAAAAGCTCCTCGGCGCGCTCCTGCACGTCAAAGTCAAGTTTGCCAGCAAAGCCGGCAGGAGCCGTGACGTTTTCTATAGCGCGCAGGCTGCCGATGAGTTGCGTGCTCTGGAAGACGAACCCAAAGAGGCGCTGGCGCAAGTGCGACAGCTCTTTGTCGCCCAAGTCCAAGGCGTTAGCGCCGTCTTGCGTAAGGATGCGGCCAGAGTCCGGTGTGAGCAAGAGCCCAGCCATGGACAGCATCGTGGACTTGCCCGATCCAGAAGGCGACACGAACGCGATGGCGTCGCCGGGCTCAACTGCAAACGATGTGTCGCAGATTACCGGCGTGTCGTCGAATGACTTGGAGATGTGCTCGATCGTTAGAAGCGTCATGTTAATCGATGTCTCCTTGCTGCATAGCGGTTGACGGGTCAAGATGGGAAATCTGCGACAGGGGCCAGACCACGCTTATAGCGCATACGATGGCAAAGACCACAATCACGGCGATTACGAGCCCCACGCAGGGCAAGGCGCCTAGGGCCAGGTATGGGAACGACAATCCGTCTTGCATGATGCCTAAAAGAGCCGCCTGCGCGACAAAACCCAGGATGCAGCCGACGACAATCCCGCTGCCGACCAGCGCCCCCATCTCACCCAAGATCAGACACTTGAGGTTGCCCTTGCTGGCACCCACAGCGCGATAGAGTGCGAGCTCGGCTTTGCGCTCCCACACGGTGCTGTAGAAGCGCGCAAAGAGCTGCAGAAGCGTAACGACGAGCATGATGCACGCGGCGATGGCGAGTAGCGCAAAGACGGATTGCAGCTGTGCTTGGGATTTATCGGCTACCTCGGTTTTGACGATCGGCGTTACGCCGTCGGTGAGGTTGATGCGGCCCTTGACGGCCGTCAAGGCGCTTTCATCGTCTGCCACGTCTATGGTTACGCAGGAAACCAGCGTGCTTGGGTCGCCGTACTTTTCCCAGTAGTGGTCGTAGCCCTCGATGTCCTTGCTCAAAGCGCGGGCTTGGTCGATGTTGACAGCGATAGAGTAGTCGAACTCGCTGCCGGTAGACGCCATGGTCCCCAGCACTGCGTACGTCTCTCCCAAGATCTTGATTTGGCCGTCTGCCACGCCGCCTACCTCGGCGCCGATGATGGCGGTATGGTCGTAGAGTTGGTTTACGGCATCTTCAGAGGAAAGCCCGCTTACCACGAAGTCTGTAGCCGGGTCGATGCCGATGAGGCGCGTTTCGCCGTTAGACGAGCAGCACCCTTTGTTGAGCGTCTGGCTGTAGAACTGCGGCGAGACTTTCTCGGCGCCTTCGACGCTGGCGATTTTTTCCACTACGTCTGAGCTCATATAGACCGGGGCAGGCGCGCCGCTGTAGAGCAGCTCGGTGTCGCCGACGTACTGCATGGCGTCGTCGGGGACGGCCATGATGTCGGCGCCGCCGCGCTTGGCAGAGGCGTCCACGCCCTGCATGACGCCGCCGTAGACCAACCCGAAGGTCACCAAGATCATGACAGACAGCGCCACCGATACGGCGATGGACACCGACTGCACCTTGCGCATCTTCAAGCTGTGGATAACCAACTGCCTCACTGGGGTTTCCTCCTAAACCTTAAAGAAGCGCTAGGGCTTAACCCAGCGCTTCTTAGTGCTTGCTTATGCGAGTCTAGCGCGCATAGCAGACAGCGTACAGTAATCAAAAGGTTTTGAGTAACGGTAACGCTGCCTTGCTATGTCGCGCTGACGCTAAGCCTTCGAGCTGCTACTTCTCCACCTTGTTGCCCAGGCCGGCCCACTCGGCAAACGAGCAGGTGTAGACCTTGACGTTGGTGAAGCCCTCAAGAGCCAGCGAAGAGAGGTTAGCCTGTGCGTCGTTGACGGCAGCCCAGCCCTTCTCGTCCTCTGCGACGGTGATGCTTGCGGCTGCGATTGCTCTAAGATACTTTCTCATGTTGTATCCCATCTTCTTTTAGAGTCCTCTTAATATTGGCATCATGCCAATACCTCTTAGCAGGCAATTATATGCAAGCGATTGCGATGGTTCAAGCACGATGATTTACGGAAGTTGCTTTGGCGCGGGGGCTGTGGGGGCGGAGACAGTGCGGGCATCGGCCCGCTCTTCCAACTTACCCCTTGGGATAAAACGGGCAGTTTTCTTTGAGGCACTCCGCATTGCGATTG
>CAYQLX010000076.1:0-8177 GCA_964418305.1 uncultured Coriobacteriaceae bacterium
AGGATATGCGTGTGATCCAGCGCGATGCCGGTGATGACGGCCACCTTGGGCATGCAGACGCTTGTCGCGTCCCAGCGCCCGCCCAGACCGCACTCCAGCACGGCGACGTCCACACCCTCGCGCGCAAAAAGCCACAAGGCGCCGGCCGTGAGCAGCTCGAACTCGGTTGCCTGGATACCGCAGCTGTCAGCCGCCGTAAGCGCCGCCTCGATAGCACTGGCAAACTGCGTGTCGCTTACCACTTGGCCGTCTATCTCCATGCGCTCCGGGTAGCGCACGAGCTCGGGGCTCGTGTACATGCCCACGCGCAAACCCTGCCCGCGCAGGATAGCTGCCGTCATGCGCGTGACGCTCGACTTGCCATTGGTGCCGGCCACCTGCACGCACTCGTAGGCGTCTTGCGGCCTGCCCAAAGCAGCGCACAGCTTGCTGATGGGCTCCAAGCTCGGGTCGATCCCAAACTTGAGTGCGCCTTTAAGCGCGGCGAGTGATTGCTCGTAGTTCATCGCTTTCCAATCTAAAGCTTTACGGCGCCGCACCAAGATGATGCAACGTCTTTCCCAAGGCAGCTAGGGTAGCACGGCGCTTTATGCGCAGCGCTTGCCAAACGCAAAGAGGGACCCGGATTGTCCGGGTCCCTCGAGCTTTACGCGCAGGCAGATGCCAAACGCGGTCTTACTTCATGAGCTTGCAAACGGCCTCGTTAAACGCTGTGACGTCGTCGAGCTGGAAGCCCTCTGCCATAAGCGCCTGGTCGTGCAGGATCTGCGTGTAGGTCTTGACCTTGTCGGTGTCGCCTGCCTCGTGCGCGGCCTTGAGCGCAGCAACGGCAGGATGCTCCATGTTGAGCTCGAGCACGTGCTCGGCGCTGGGGACTTCGTCGCTTTGCTCGGGCAGGGACTTGAAGTACTTCTCCATGGCCAGAGAAACCATGCCGCCCGCCGTGATGCAGGATGCAGCGTCGATGGGCATCGTGCAGGGCACGACCTTGGTGACCTTGTCGCCCAAGACAGCGGCCATGTCGTCAAAGAGATCGGCGTTATCGCTTGCGACCTTCTCGTTTTGTTCCTTCTCCTCGTCTGTCTCGAGGTCGAGCTCGGAGGTACCGACGTTGACGAGTGTCTTCTCGCCGTACTGGTGCATGGACAGCAGGCAGAACTCATCGACGTCGTGGTCGCACAAAAGCACGTCGTAGCCCTTGGCAGCAACGGCTTTGACCACCGGGGTGTTGCTTATCTGCTCGATGTTGTCGCCGGTAGCGAAGTAAATCTTGTCCTGGTCCTCGGTTGCCTGGGCGACGTACTCGCTCAGCGTGATTTGCTTGCCCTCTTTGACCGACGGGAACATGAGCAGGTCGGACAGAATCTGCGACGTGCCACCGTAGGTGGAGTAGATAGAGAACTTAAAGTTAGGCCCAAAGAAGCGATAGATTTGCTCGTATTTCTCGCGGTCGTCGTCGCGCATTTTCTCGAGCTCTGCCTTGACCTTCTTCTCGATGCGGCGCTGGATAGCAGACAGCTCGCGGCTCTGCTGCAGCATCTCACGAGAGATGTTGAGGCTCAAATCCGGCGAGTCAACCACGCCACGCACAAAGCCAAAGTAATCGGGCAGCAGGTCTTCGCACTTCTCCATGATCATGACGTTGGAGCTATAGAGCATGAGCCCCTTCTTGAAGTTCTTGGAGAACATCTCGCGCGGGGCATGCGACGGAATGAACAGCAGCGCGTCGTAGCTGATAGTGCCCTCGGCGTGGACGGATATGACGGCCGCCGGGTCGCAGTCGTCGTGGAACGTAGCCTTGTAGAACTCGTTGTACTCCTCGTCTGTGACATCGGCCTTCTTGCGCGTCCAGATGGGGACCATGGAGTTGACGGTGCGGACCTCGTCCTCCTCGCGATACTCCTGCTTCCAGTCATCTCCTGCGTCCTCGGGCTTTTCCACCGGCACAGACTTCGTGAACTTCATGGTGATGGGATAACGGACGTAATCGCTGTAGCGCTTAATCAGGCGCTCGAGCGAGTAAGTGCTCAGGAACTGATCATAGTTGAAGTCATCCGTGTTCTCGCGAATGCTCAAGACGATGGTCGTACCGTGACCGTCACGCTCGCCTTCGGTGATGTTGTAACCCTCCAGGCCGGCGCTCTCCCAGACATAGGCCTGGTCAGACCCATAGGCCTTGGTCGTGACCTTAACATGGTCTGCCACCATGAACGCGGAGTAGAAGCCCACGCCAAACTGGCCGATGATATCAATCTCATCAGACTCGCTCACCTCGTCGTCGCTCTTGTACTCGAGCGAGCCGGAATGAGCGATGGTGCCCAGGTTGGACTCGAGCTCGTCTTTGTCCATGCCGATGCCGTTATCGGTGATGGTGATGGTGCGCGCCTCGCGGTCCGGCTCGACGTTGATGAAGAGGTCCGAGCGCGTGACGGAGCTATCGCCGGCCTTCAAGGATTCCATGTAGACCTTATCCAAAGCGTCGGACGCATTGGACACCAGCTCGCGCAGGAAGATCTCTTTGTTGGTGTAGATAGAGTTGATCATGAGGTCAAGCAGGCGCTTGGACTCTGTTTTGAACTTACGCATGTATCCCCCTTGTGACTTGAGGCTTTGTATTGTTGATGCAGGAAAGTTTAGTCTGCTCGACATAGATTATGTGCCACTGTCACAAAGGTGTTACTAACTCAACGTGATTGTTGCTTTGCTGCTCAAGGCAGCGCGAAGCCAGTGCTCGAAGACAGCGGCCCCGCGCCGCACAGCTAGTACTTGTACGGGTCGCTGATATCTTCTCCCGCAGCAATCAAAGCCACGTCGCGGGCTATCTCGCCTTCCTCGTCTGCGGGGATGACCAAAACGGTGACCTTGGAGTCGTCGCTCGATATGATGCGGTCGCAGTTGTCGTCGACCATGTTGCGCGCCTCGTCTATGCAGATGCCAAAGGGCTCCAAACCGCGGAAGATCAGGCGGCGGGCATAGGGGTCGTTTTCACCCACGCCGGCAGTGCAAACGATGGCGTCCACACCCGCAAGCTCAAAGAGATACGCGCCTATCTGGCGACGTATAGAGGTGAGGAAGATGTCGTAGGCGAGCTCTGCGCGCACATCACCTACAGCGACGCACTCCTTGAGCTTGCGCAAATCACCCGTAGTGCCAGACACTCCCAGAAAGCCCGACTCTCGGTTGAGCAGGGTATCCATCTGCGCTGGCGTCAGGTTTTCCTTCTCCATGATGACGGTGATGATGGCGGGGTCCACGCTGCCGCTTCGCGTGCCCATCATGACGCCGTCGAGCGGCGTGTAACCCATGGTCGTGTCCATAGAGATACCGTGGTCGATGGCCGCCAGGCTCACTCCGGAGCCTATATGGCAGGTAACCATCTTGAGGTCGTGCGGATTTGCGCCCATGAACTGCGCCGCGCGGCGGCTCGCCGATTTGTGGCTCATGCCATGAAAGCCAAAACGGCGGATACCGTAATCGGTGTAGTAGCGGTACGGGATGGGATACACATAGTTGCGCGCCGGCATGGTCTGATGAAACGCCGTATCAAAGGCAGCCACCTGCAGCCTGCCAGGGATGAGCTCGTGACAGCGCTCGATAACGGCCACAGCGCCCGGATTGTGCAGAGGCGCCAAATGCGACACGCTCTCGATCTTTTCCACGATGCTGTGGTCGATCTGCGTGCTGCAGTTAAAGAACGCGCCGCCGTGTGCCACGCGATGCCCTATGGCCTGCACTTGCTCCATGCTGGACAGCACTTTGCCCGGGCCGGCTATCTCGTCGATGATTATCTCGAGCGCGGCCTCGATGCAAGGCGCGTCGACGCTACGACTGACGCCATCTGCCTTGTAGCAGGCGCGGTCGGTGGCGATGGACTCCACCATGCCCTGCGCCAAGACGGTCATGTCGTCGGCGCTTTTAGAGTCAAAGAGCTTGAACTTGAGCGAGGACGAGCCCGCATTAAAGACGAGGATGATCACTAGTAATCCACCTCCACCTTGCGAGCGTAGATGGAGTCGAGCAAGGCGATCACGTCGTCGAGCTTGCCACTGTCAACCGGCTTGCACAGGTATGCCAACGGGTCCACGCCAAAAGGCTCGTCATTGACGTCGCTGTAGGCGGTCATGTAGATGAGCGCAGGGGTGTAGTCCATGTCCTTGAGCGCAGCAGGCAGAAGGCGCGTGCCCGAGCCGGCGATGTTGTGGTCGATGAAGACAACATCGATACGCTGCGACTGCATCTTGGCAATGCCCTCTTGCAGGCAGACGGCCTCATTGACCACGGTCACGCGGCCGGTTCGCTCCAACTGGTTTATAAGCTCGACGCGGGCGGGCGCCTCGTCGTCGACGATCATCGCCTCGAAGATCATGGCTGTTTTCCTCCTCAGGGATTTATCGCCGTATCGTATCATGCCACCTCGGCCAACTTGGCCCTGTATCAGAAGAGAACCCCCTCAACGAGCCTGTGGCTGGGGTATCATAAAGGTGTCCTAACCGACCGTTTCCAAGGGAAGGAGCCCTTATGTATAGCAAGATTATGGTTGCCGTAGACGGGTCCGAGAACTCAATGCGCGCAGTCGAGCAAGCCGCCATGCTGGCAGAGGCAAGCGGGGCAGACTGCACCGTCAGGCTGCTGTCCGTCATCGCCATCGACGTGTACTCCGACATGGTCTACGACCCGCTGGAGGCCCACGGCGACGCTCAGCTCGAGAAGATCCGCCCGGCGATAGAGCTGTGTGCACAGCGCAATGTCCACGCAGAGGCATTCCTCTTGCACGGCCGCCCCGCAGAAGAGATTATCCGCGTCACCAACGACGGCAACGCAGACCTCCTGGTCATCGGCTGCCGCGGTCTCAACGCACTGCAGGAGCTTGCCATCGGATCGGTGAGCCACAAGGTCCTCAAGCACGTCAACTGCCCCGTGCTCGTCGTCAAGTAGCTAACGCACGCTACAAACCCCTGGCAACACACAGCCCGCAGGCTTCATGAGCTTGCGGGCTGTTTTCTTGTGGCTTGCAAGCTTGCAGGGCTTGCAACGAAAACGGCGACCTTACAGCTCAATCTCCTGACCAGGCGCCAGCACCAGCTTGCCGGGACCGTCGAAGGCTGCGGCCTTGTCCTCATCGAAGAGAACGGCCTCGTTAATGTCATGCACGGGCACCAGATGCATGGGGATGCTGTGCTTGGCTGCCACGAGCTTGGCGCACTCAGAAGCCTCGGGCACGTCCATGTTATAGAAGCCGTCAGCAGGAAAGGTCGCGTAATCGAGCTCCATGGCGGCAAGCCTTCCACTGCGCATGTCGTCTGTTGTGGAAGTATCACCCGCCGCATAAAAGCGCAATCCGTCAAACTCCAGCACAACGCCCATGCACTCTGCCGGGTCATGGTACTTATTGCACGCAAGGACAGAAGTCATCTTGATGCCGCAAGCCTCAAGGGTCTTATGCTCACCATCGGCAAGAAAGTCGCGAGCATGCAGCTCCACGCAACCCTGCGCACGCGCAACATCAGGCAGACGCAGCATGTGGTCGACGTGCTCATGCGTGACGATGATGAGGTTGGCCGGCACATCGTAGCCCTCCCCCAGCGCCGGGTCCACGTAGATGACCGTTTTGTCATCCGCAATCAGACGATAGCTGCCGTGCCCTTGGTAAAGCATCTTGGCCATAGTGCCTCTCCTCCTTCTTATGCGGCAAAACCTTCTCGAGCATCTGACTGCAACGACAGTCAGGTGCTTGCAAACCAAAGAAGGCCAGGTACGCCAAACGCGAACCCGGCCTCCGTAAAAGCAACCCTTGCGCAGGCCGGCCCTTATGCCAGCTGAGCCTCAATCAACGCAAGCTCCTGCTCGAACTCTGCCGCCTGGGCGCGAGCCTTCTCCACGGCCTCGGGCGCTGCCTTTGCGATGAAGTTCTCGTTGGAGAGCTTCTTTTGCAGCTTGCTAAGCTCCTTTTCAACCTTAGCCTTGTCCTTGAGGAGCTTGGCGTTTTCTGCCTCAAAATCCACCAAACCAGTGAGGATGGTGTAGACCTCGATGCCGTTTGCCAAGGTCACCGAGCTGTCGGCGGGCTTGGCATCGCAGAACCCAAGGCTGCTGATGCGGCCCATGGAGGTGATGAGCTCTGCCTGCTCTTTAATGCGGGATGCGTCGTCGTCCGAGCAACGCAGCTGGACGGCAAGCTCTTGGCGCGGGCTTAAGCCATAACGGGCACGCGTTGCGCGCACAGCGCTGATGATATCGGTCGCAGCGGTGATAGCAGCCTCTGCATCGTCGTCAATCCACTTGGCAAGCTCGTTAGGCTCGGGCCAAGCAGCGATCATGAGAGCCTCGGCATCTTTCTCAACAGGCAGATGCTCCCAGATAGCCTCGGTCACGAAGGGCATGACCGGGTGCAGCAGACGCAGAGACGTGTCCAGAACAAAGACGAGGTTGCGCTGCGCCTGCAGCTTGGCTGCGGCGTCACTGCCGGACAAAACGCCCTTGGAAAGCTCGATATACCAGTTGCAGAACTCGTTCCAGAAGAAGTTGTACAGCTCGCGGGCGACCTCGCCAAAGCGGTACTCCTCGATACCATCGGTGATGAACTGCGCCAGCTTGGCCAGACGGCTAAACATCCAAGCATCCGCCGCAGTAGCTGCCACAGGCTCGCCCGGCGTAAAGCCCTCGAGGTTCATGAGCGCAAAGCGGCTAGCGTTCCAGATCTTGGTCACAAAGGCGCGTGCCGCATCCGTACGCGGGCTGTCCACCAGTTGCTTGGTCTTCTTATCGATGTTGGCGTCGAACTTGACGTCCTGGTTGCCCGTCACGAGCGTGAGCAGGTTGTAGCGCATAGCATCGGCGCCGTACATCTCAATGAGGTCCATCGGGTCTACGCCGTTGCCCTTTGACTTGGACATGCGGCTGCCGTCCTTGGCCAGAATCGTGGCATAGATAAAGACGTCCTCGAAGGGAATCTCCTTGGTAAAGTACAAGCTGCTCATAACCATGCGAGCAACCCACAAGGCGATGATGTCGCGCGCGGTGACCAGCACCTTGGTGGGATGATGACCCTGCATCTGCTCTGGGTTGTCGGGCCAGCCCTGCGTGGCAAAGGTCCACAGCTGGCTGCTAAACCAAGTGTCGAGCACGTCTTCTTCCTGCGTAACATGCTTGCAGCCGCACTTGGGGCAAGTATCCGTATCCTCCATAAGGGCGTCTTCCCAGCCGCAATCCGGGCAGTGGAAGACGGGAATGCGATGGCCCCACCACAGCTGGCGGCTGATGCACCAGTCCTTGAGGTTTTCCATCCACGTTGTGTAGGTGTTGGTCCAGCGCTCCGGATGGAACTTGACCTTGCCGCTTTTGACGACGTCGAGCGCAGGCCCCTTGAGCTTATCCACAGCCACAAACCACTGCTCGCTCAGCCAAGGCTCCAGCGTGGAATCGCAGCGGTAGCAGTGCATGACATTGTGCTCATGCTCGTCCACGTGGTCGAGCAGGTCATGCTCCTCAAACCACTTGACGACAGCCTCGCGGCACTCGTCGCGGTCCATGCCGCTAAACTCGCCGTAACCGTCCACGACCACGGCATGCTCGTCAAAGATATTAATCTGCGGCAGGTTATGCGCCTGGCCCATGGCGTAGTCGTTGGGGTCATGCGCAGGTGTGACCTTGACAAAGCCCGAGCCAAAACCAGCATCGACATGCCAATCGGTGAAGATGGGAATCTCTCGGTTGACGATGGGAAGCATGACCTTGGCGCCAGCCTCTGCCAACGCGACCTTCTCTGGGTCATCCGGAGAGACAGCCACACCGGTATCACCCAACATGGTCTCTGGGCGGGTGGTAGCCACAACTATGTACTCCACGCCGTTGACAGGCTCGACCAGCGGGTAGCGCAAATGCCACAGGTGGCCCTTCTCGTCTTTGTACTCTGCCTCGTCGTCTGAGATAGCGGTGGTGCAGTGCGGGCACCAGTTAACGATGCGCTTGCCGCGATAGATCATGTCGTCGTGATACCAGTCCACGAAGACCTTACGCACGGCCTTGGCGTATTCCGGCGACATAGTGAACTTCTCGTCGTCAAAGTCCACCGAGCATCCCATGCGCTTAATCTGCTGCACGATGATGCCGCCGTACTCGTCCTTCCACTCCTGGCAGGCCTCCAAGAATTTCTCGCGGCCGATGACGCGGCGATCAAT
>CAYQLX010000077.1:0-8056 GCA_964418305.1 uncultured Coriobacteriaceae bacterium
CGACGTGAAGCTCGTTGTCGTGGTCGTCGTAGTGGAGCTGCCGTAGCCGCCCGAGCTACTGCTGTAACCACCGGACCCGCTGCTGTAGTAGCCGCTTGAGCCGCTGTCCTGGCTTTGGCTTGAGCTGGAGTCACCGCTGTCGTTGCTGTTGCTGTAGACCTGGCTGTAGTTGCTTTGCGGCGAGGTGCTGTACACACGATGCGTGCCAAAGAGCATGTTGGAGCAGCCGCCCAAAAACATATTGAGCAGGATGTTGATAATAAGCAGTGCCATGATCCAGGTGAGGCAGCCCGAGCCGCCAAAGATCGTCGTCGTGGTGCGACGCTGCTGCTGTTGCTGTTGATTGCGCTGCTGCTGGTAATTGCCAGACGATGACTGCCCGCTGGATGACGAGCCCGCTTGCTGGTTGCCATACCAGCTGCGGAAGAGATCTTCGAAGGGGTCATAGTAGCCGTCGCTACTGCTACTGCCATTGCCGTCTGTGCGCGTGTAGCGACCAGTGAAGGGATCGTAGGTGTAGGTTGCCCTGCCGCTGTAGCCGCCGGCACCCGATTGCTGAGCATAGGGATTGGACGCTTGTTGGCGGGCCCTAGGACCGTAGGGTGTGCCGTTGACGATCGAGTCATACGCGGCGTTGACCTCAGCCATCTTCTTGGCGGCCTGCTCGTCGCCCGGGTTGAGGTCTGGGTGGTACTTTTTGGCCAGCTTGCGATAAGCCTTGGTCACCTCTTCCTTAGAGGCACCATCGCTTAATCCGAGAACTTTGTAAGGGTTGGTTTCTGCCATGATGCAACCAAGTTTAACGGCAAGGGCTTAAAAAAGCCTGAACAGGTTTACACAGCTTGGCAACAAGGCGATGGCGATGTTGTGAAACGCCGCAGCCAGCCGCCGCCGGCTGGCAGTCGCAGACGCCGCGGGCGGAAGCGTTAAGCATCGCGCTAGCCAACAGTGATGACGCGCGTGCCGTCGTCCTCTACGCGGATGTCCACACGCATGTAATCGTCAGGCAAAGCATCGGGAAACTTGTCGCCCCACTCCACCAAGCTCACACATCCGCTCTCGGTGAGACCGTACCAATCCACGTCCTCGAGCTCCCAATCGTTTTCCAGGCGATAAAGGTCCCAATGCAAAAGTGGCACACGGCCCGCGGGGTACTCCTCCACGATGGCAAAGGTGGGGCTCGTCACCTCCTCGGTAATGCCAAGCCCCGCGGCAAAACCCTTGGTGAAGTGCGTCTTGCCGGCGCCCAAATCTCCGGTGAGCACGATGCAATCGTCCGGCTCGGCATCTTGGGCTAGGCGCGCGCCCACGGCCATAGTCTCTTCTGCGCTATGCGATACGTATTGCGTCATCAGCTCTCCTTTGTTGCGGCAAGCAGCGAGCCAAGCATGTCAAAATCAGCCTCCAGAGCGGTAACCTTGCTGCGGTCATAGATACATGCGGCGGGATGGAACATGGGCACGATACTCAAGGCACCCTTTTGCAAGATGCGGCCGTGCAGCTGCGTGATGCCCTCTTTGGTGCTAAGCATAAAGCGCGTGGCAAAGTTGCCTAGCGTCACGACAAAGGCTGGGCTCACGGCTTCTATCTGTGCATCCAGCCACGGCGTGCACGCCTCAATCTCGGCGCGCTTAGGGTTGCGGTTAGACGGCGGCCTGCATTTGCAAATGTTGGCGATGTAGACGTCTTTGCGGGCGATGCCAGCGCGCTCGAGCATCTTATCCAAAAGCTTTCCCGCAGCCCCTATGAAAGGCTCGCCTGCCAGGTCCTCGTTCTTGCCCGGGGCCTCGCCGATGATCATGACACGCGCATGAGCGCTGCCCGCGCCAAAAACGACGTTGTTACGCGTTGCCGCCAAGTCGCAGCGCGTGCACTGCCTGCAAGCAGCCTCAAGCTGGCCAAGCGCTGTAGCCGTCACAGGTACACCTTGGGCAGACGATGCCCAAAGAGCGTCGTCACCTCTGTGCTTAAGGTCTGCAAAGATTCTGCCATGGTCTCGCAGGCGATCATATGCCCGCCCTGCGTGCCAATGATTACAACCTCATCGCCCGGCTGAGCGTCGCCGCCCACACCCGTGACGGAGTACTTGAGGGGAATCTCCACCATCATCTGGTTGGCGCCGATGTCGCCCACTTGGCTTATGGGCATGCCGTGCCACAGCACCTTGAAGCCCTCGCGCGTGAGCCGCCGCGACACGCCGTCGGCGTAACCCAAAGGCAGCGTGGCTATCTGCACGGGCATACCCACGCGGTAGTTGTAGCCGCGGCCAACGCCCTCTCCCACTTGCGGCTCGGTCACCTGCGAGATGTGCGCTTTGACACTCATAGCCGGCTTGAGTTTTACCGATGATGGCGCATAGAGATCGGCGTCAATGCCGTACATGCAGCTATCCATGCGCACCATGCCGTAATGCAGCTTGGGGTACTGGAAGATTGAGTAGCTGTCTGCCGCATGCACGATGCCCGGGTCAAAGCCCGCCGCACGGATCTGGTTCAGCGCCTCCTCAAAGCGGTTGCACTGCTCGTCAAAGTCGAGCTTGTCGCGGTTGTCGTTGATACCAAAGGTGGCAAAGGTGCCCTCGTACTTGAGTGCACGATGAAAGCTCACGTTACGGATGAAGTCGGCCGCGTCCAGGTAGAAGACGCCGTTGCAGTTCATCCCCGCGTTGACCTCGAGGTGGAACGGAGCCGGCTTACCTTGAATGTCTGCGTGCTCGGCATAGTCGAGCGCAAACCTGGGGTCAAAAACTGCCGGCGTGAGCTCATAGGCCACCAGCAAGGGGATTGCGTTGGAGCAGGGCTGCACCTTGACGAGTATGGGCGCCTCGATTCCCGCCTGACGCAAAAGCACGCCTTCTTCTGGCGTGGCCACACAAAGGCGGTTTGCCCCGGCCTCGAGCGCAGTCTTGGCAACGCGCACAGCCCCATGGCCGTAGGCGTCGGCGCTCACATCCGCGCACAGCAAGCGGCGCGAGCCAACAGCGCGCATGACCTGCTTGACGTTGTAGCTTATGGCGGCAAGGTCAACCTCGACCCAAGCGCCGCGCAAGAGCGTCTCAGGCGTGTAGCTGTTACGAAGCCCAACATCAGGCGTGACGGCGGCCTCATCTACCTGCGCGCCAAAGCTCAGCTGCCCCGACGGGTTATCGAAGGACTCCTGCTGGGGCTCGTCATTTGGCTTGTCTGCGTCAAAGTTCAGCGACGACCCAAAGTAGTTCACAGAATCCGGCATGAAGCCCCCTTTCGCAGCACGCAATGCAAGGCCAAAACTTAAGGCAATGGTAGACCAAAGACCCGGCGCTTACCACCGGCAACCAGCGCTGTCGGGCGATATGCCGGCGCCTTGCGGTCTTCAATCGCGAGCGCGGCGGGCAGCATCTTGCTGGGCTGCGGCAAGGCTGGCGCTTGCAGGCTCAAGGCTGCGTATAGCGCATGCGATGTAGTGCGGCAGATCTTCTGGCATGACGGAGCATACGCCCAACTTACATGCGGCAAGCGCGCCTGCCTTGGCATGCAGCCAAGCACCCAAGCATGCCGCGTCAAACGCATCTGTGCCTTGGGCGAGCAGCGCCCCTACCACGCCAGCGAGCACATCTCCCGTACCCGCTTTGGCAAGCTCAGGGCCACCAATCGTCACCACGCGCACCTTGCCGTGCGCGTCGGCCACGACGGTATCCGGACCTTTGAGGCACACGACGCTTTGGTACTTGGCGGCAAGCTCCAAGGCGCAGTGGACGGGGTCTTGCACGCGGCGGCATTGCCCTAAAAGGCGCGCGGCCTCACCCGCATGCGGCGTGAGCACCGTACTCGCAGCGCCCTTACCACGTGCATCCGCAAAACCGCTGCCCCATGCCGCGATATGCGCTAGGGCATCGGCATCAAAAACACCAGGGATGGCACGCACGGCATCGCATGCAACAAACGCGCGCGTGAACTGCTCTGCAGCAGCGCTGCGACCCAAGCCCGGCCCCATAACAAAGGCTCGCGCCTTGGCAAGCGATTGCTCAAGCACAGGCACGCAGCTAGCGCTCAGGCTACCGTCTTGCTCGTTCATGGGCTCTACTGTCACGCTCAGAAGATGCTCACGCGCTACCGATGCTGCGCTTTGCGGCACGCACAATGCAGTGTAGCCCGCCCCTGTTCTGCCGGCAGCCAGGGCGCTCATCACCGGGGCAGCTGGGTATTGGGCGCTGCCGCCCACAACCACCAGCTTGCCACGCGTGTACTTATTGGCGTCTTTGGCGGAGACGGGCATGACACGCGCGGCGTCTTGTGCCCCGAACTCAGTGGGCGCAATACTCGCAACGTCTTGTTCGTGCGCCTTTGCCGTCATGCGCTGTCTCCCTGTCCTTTTAGGCTGTCGTCACCGTTGCCGTTGCTGTTATCGCGACCTTAACCGCGCTGCCCGCTATTGGGCCTGTCCCTCGCCGTCCATATCGTCGTCGATGTCATCGAGCATACCGCGCAGCTCCTTAAAGGCGCTGGCAATCTGTTGCTTGGGGCTCACACGCTGCTCCTCGATTGCAGGCTTGGTAGCCTCACTCGTGGCAATGGCGTTGGCAACGGCCGTCGTATGCGTGCGGCTTAGCGATATGGGGATGTCGATGATGTCGTTTTCGTCCGCGATCTCTTTCGCGCGGCCATGCAGCACGGCAAGCGGCTTGCCCTTGGGGTCATGGGTGACCTCTACATCAGTGAAGCCTATGCCTTTTGCAAAGCCCGTGCCCAAGGCCTTGAGCACGGCCTCTTTGGCGGCAAAGTGCGTGGCGTAGTGGATGGCGGGGTTGTGCTTGGACTCGCAGTAATCGCGCTCTGTCTGCGTAAAGACGCGCTCCCTAAAGCTGGGCGTGCGCTTAAGAATCTCCTGCATACGCGCTATCTCGACGATATCCACGCCCAAACCCGCGATGGGCACAGTCGCCTGCGGCTCTTGCTCGAGCACATCGCCTGCCTTGCTCGTTGCTACCGCCGACTCCGCTGGCTGCTCCACCGTCTGCGTTACCGTAACCGCTTCTTGCGCTGCAGTCTCTTGCCGCCCGTAATCGGTATGCTCTTTGCCCTGCTCGCCCATATGCTCTACTCCACCGTCACCGATTTTGCGAGGTTACGCGGATGATCCACGTCGCAGCCGCGCTTGATGGCCACCGCGCGCGCGAGCAGTTGCAGAGGCACGCTTGCCGTGATGGCACTAAAGCACTCCCTCACAGGCGGGATGTAAATCACATGCTCGGCAATCTCTTTGACCTCCTCATCGCCTTCTGTGGCGATGGCAATGACCTTTGCGCCGCGGGCCAAAATTTCCTGCACGTTAGAGAGCGTCTGCATGCGCGTGGAGCTCTCTGTCACCACGGCAACGACGGGTACCGTCTCGTCCAGCAGGGCAATGGGGCCGTGCTTGAGCTCTCCTGCAGCGTAGGCCTCGGCGTGCAGATAGCTTATCTCTTTGAGTTTGAGGGCGCCCTCGTTGCAGATGGTGGAGGCTATACCGCGCCCCACGTACATGGCGCTGTGGCAATCGACTAAAAGATCGGCCGCCGCGTCGATATCCGATGTGTCGGCGAGTATGCGCTCAATTTGCGCAGGCGTTGCGCGCAGTTCGTTAAAGAGGCTCGCCACTTGGGCGTTTGACATGCGGCCCTTGCGTTGTGCTAGGAAGAGGGCGATGAGTGTCACGCAGGCAATCTGCGCCAAGAAGCTCTTGGTTGCCGCGACCGATATCTCCATATTGGCCTTGACGTAGAGCGTGCCGTCGCTCTCGCGCGTGATGCGGCTGCCCATGACGTTGGTCACGGCAAAGACGCGTGCGCCTTTGCTGCGCGCGAGGCGCACTGCGGCAAGCGTATCGGCCGTCTCTCCGGATTGCGATAGGGCAATGACAAGCGTCGACGGGGTGACGATGGGATTGCGATAACGAAACTCGCTTGCCACCTCGACGGTTGTGGGAATGCGCGCCCAGCCCTCTATGAGCTCGCGCGCGACGAGCCCGGCGTGATAGCTCGTGCCGCAGCCGATGATGTAGACGCTGTCGATGGCCTCTATGTCCTCTTGCGTCAAGGTAAGATCCTCAAGCACAATCTGATCGCCCTTGAGATGACCTTGCACGGTGTCGCGCACAACGCGCGGCTGCTCGTGGATCTCTTTGAGCATGAAATCGGGGTAGCCGCTGCGCTCGGCGGCAGCAGTGTCCCAGTCAATGTGCGTCACCTTGGGCTCGAAGGGTTTGCCATCGGCGTCAAGGTAGTCGATTTGGCCGCAGTGCAGGATGGCAAGCTGCCCATCGTCCAAAAAGACGACGTCGCGCGTGTAATCCATGACAGCCACCATATCGCTTGCCACCAAGCTGGACGTGCCATCGCACCCGACGACGATAGGGCTGTCCTTGCGCGTGACCACAATCTCATCGGGGTGATCGGCGTGGATGGCGGCGATGCCATAGGCGCCTTGCAGGTGGGTAACGGTCTTGCGCATGGCCTGCGCCAAATCGCCCTCGTAGTACTCCTCAAGCAGATGAGCCACTGTCTCTGTGTCTGTCTGGCTCGCAAAGGTATGGCCCTGCTCGATGAGCTTGTCACGCAGGGCAACGTAGTTCTCGATGATGCCGTTGTGAACGACAGCAATTTTTCCTGAGCAATCACGATGCGGATGAGCGTTAATCTCGCTGGGCTTACCGTGGGTGGCCCAGCGCGTATGGCCTATGCCGCAGGTGGCCGGCATATCCCTGTCTGCCACGGCGTCTGCAAGCTCTTGCACCTTGCCCACGCGGCACACGACATCCAAACCGTCTGCGCCATCGGGAACGGCGATACCCGCGCTGTCATATCCGCGGTACTCGAGCTGCCTTAGGCCCTTGATCAAGATGTCCTTGGCTTGGCTGTTACCGATATATCCAACGATTCCGCACATAGCGTCAAAGCTCCTTTTGTTACGAGAGTACCCAAAGATTCTATCATCGGTCCCGTATACGGCTTGCAGACCTACGGGAAAACGGACGTGCCGCACAAAGTGCGCATAATATGAAGGGAGCCCCCTAACGGGAGCTCCCTTACATGCTATGTCGCTAAAAGGCTCTAGACCTCTGCGGGAATAACGTGAACCCTGCGCTTGTCGCTCTTGGTGTACTTGACGGTGCCGTCAACCAATGCAAACAGGGTGTCGTCCTTGCCACGGCCGACGTTCTCACCGGGGTGGAAGTGGGTGCCGTGCTGACGGACGAGAATCATGCCAGTGCGGACGGTCTCACCAGCGAACTTCTTGCAACCCAAGCGCTGTGCGCGCGAGTCACGGCCGTTGCGGGTAGAGCCAAGACCTTTTTTATGTGCCATTCTCTCTGCGCCTCCCTAAGCTTAAGCGTTCTGAATGAGCTCGATGATCTCTGCCTTGCGGGCGGAGGAGGGAATCTTGATGCCCTTCTCTGCGGCGTAGGCCTTGAGCTCTGCGACAGTCATTTTGGTCAGGTCTGCGGGGGCCTCTGCTGCGGGAGCGGCAGCCTTGGGAGCCTCTTCCTTCTTAGCAGCCTTAGGAGCAGCCTCCTTCTTGGGGGCCTCTGCCTTCTTGGCGGGCTTTGCAGCCTTGGGAGCCTCTGCCTTGACGCCGGCGACCTCGGTGATGACGACCTTGGTCAGGTTCTGGCGATGGCCGCGCAGGCGCTTGTAGCCCTTGCGCTTCTTGAACTTGAAGATGATGGCCTTGGGGCCCTTGTGCTGATCAACGATCTGAGCGAGGACGGTGGTCTTTGCAAGAGCGTCTGCGTCGGTAACGACGTCTTTGCCGTCGTTGAGGAAGAGAACGGGGAACTCGACCTGTGTGCCGGCCTCACCCTCGAGCTTCTCAACGTCGATGACGTCGCCCGGTTTGACGGTGTACTGCTTGCCACCGGTTTTGATGATTGCGTACATTCTGGTTTTGCCTTTCAACTAATACCCGAATTGCGCTGTTTCACTAATCTAGCGTGAGGGAATTACGCGAAACCAGCAACAGACGCGACATCGAATGATAACAAATCCGAAGTGCGCTTACAATCCCCCATCTGATGTTTTTCGTGTCCACGCCGCCGGGCG
>CAYQLX010000078.1:0-7809 GCA_964418305.1 uncultured Coriobacteriaceae bacterium
TAGGTGTGAGCTCTGGGGTTTCTTCTTGCGGCAACTGGGCTACGGCATCGCCAAACTCATCCTTGGCCGCCTGGCCGCGTGCGATGTCATCGCTATCAAAGCTCAAGCCAGCAAGCGCAGCAAAGGGGTTGGTTGGGTCGGGCTTGCTTGTGCAGTCGCAGCTCTCCTCGTTGAGGTTGCAACCACAATGCGGGCACAAGCCCTTGCAGTCTTCACGGCAAAGGACGACAAACGGCGTGGCATAGGCCACCGCTGCCAAGATGTTGTACGAGATATCAAAGTCGCCGTTTTCATCGACGACGTCTACCTCGTCTTCCTCGTAGCCTTGGGCAAGCTCTGCGGCATCCAGCAGGAAGTAACCTTGGACCTCTGCCTCTACGTCTACGCAGGCCTCCTCAAGGCAACGCGCGCACTGCGTTGTGCCGCTTGTGCTCACGCTGCCTTGGAGAAGAATGGCCTCGCCCGTGTTGGTGAGGGTGACGCTGTACTCAAAGCCGCCCGGAGTATCGATGCGCATGCCACCGACCTCGTACGAGGTCTCGTCCAAGGTGCCGCTTAACTTGCGGACACCGCCAAAGCTGGCGAGCTCGGGGTAGATGGATTGTGGGAATGCTTGCATCGGTTGTCCTTTGCGCTGTCTGGAAATGGGCAGCGGCTAATCGGCCGTGTTGTTGAGACGCGCGCGGCAGCGGGTCACGTTCTTGAGGAGGTTGTCGAGGTTGGTCTCGAGGTTGGCAAAGATCTGATCGGCGTAGTCTTCTGCACCGACGCGCATCTCGCGCTCGCGCATCATGGCCTCTTCCACAATCTCTGTCGCCTTGCCCTCGGCCAAACGGACGACCTCTTGCTCGCTGGCGATTTGATCTGCCTGACGCTCTGCATCCTCAAGGATGCGGTTAGCGTCAATCTCTGCGGCTTCAATCATGCCCTGACGGTCGCGCACAATGATGCGCGCCTGGCGCAGCTCTTCTGGCAGGATGTCGCGAATCTCGTCGATGATTTCGAAAACAGGCCCTATCTCGACCTGGCGCTTTTGGCTGTTACCCAGGACAGGCTTGGAGTTCTCTATGCGCTCGGCTAGCTCGTCGAGCAGCTCCTCGATGCCGGCTTCGTCCATGGGGCACCTCCTTCGTGGTGTGTTTGATTGCTACGTTTGCGTGCGGGCTTGCGCACGCACAGGTGCCAAACATAGTAGCAGATAGCGAGTTTGCGGGAAAATGGAATAGTTGTAGAGGCGCGGTTACGGGGACGCGACGGGCACGCTTCCAGCAATCGCACTGCGACGACGAAACGAGCGAGCCGCAGAAGGCGCGGTGGCGATGCTTAAGCGGAGGCCATCACCATCTGCAGACTCTTGCCGAAGATTTGCCCCGCGCCAATCGCACAGCCAAACTTTGCGGCCTCTGGATCGGTGACAACGCTTCCGGCCATACATTCCACGCCGCGTTTGTACAGCGCCGGGGCCATGACGACGCTTGGGCCCACCATGATGGTGTGCGCGTCGCGCGACAGCTCGAGCAAGCGCGTGACCGTCTTGTTCATGATCGTGACGCCGGTAATAAAGGCGTAGTCTGCCGCGGGCATCACGTACTCGCAGGCAGGGTCCGGGGTGTCCCACTCGTCTTTTATCACGCGCTCCAAGATGGTCAGATTGGCGTAGGTATCTATATCTGTTGCATGGGGGAAGTGCCCCACGACCACGACATTGGCGTCGCCCTTTGCGGCGATTTGCGGCTTGTAGATATGGAAGGCGTCGAGTTTCTTGCCAAAGCGCGGGCTGGACTCGTCGGCGTCTAGGTCGCCTTCATATTGCGTCTTGAAGCCATTAGACGCCAGACGCGCGGGGTTGCAATACCAAGCGTTGAGCGCCGCCACGCCGAGGGACGCCTCCTCAAAGCACCAAGACTTGGACAGGGCGGCAACATCCTTGAGGCTTGCACCACGCAGGTCCTGTGCCTTTCTGAACGTGGCACCTTGACGCGTGGTATAGGCCACGCCCATGCCACATTCCGCCTCTACGTACGACCAATGGATGCCCAAAGCGCAATCCTTAACCAGGACGTCTTGCGGAACGCCGTCGATCATCTCATCGTAAAGAGCCCAAGGGTTTGCATTAGCCATGCGCTTCCTCCTGCGTGCGGTTGTTTTTCGATGGCAAGGAGTATAGCAAGCACAGCTGAGGGGATAGCGCGGATTACGCTGCGACAAGAACGCTCGTAATCATCCCCGTGCTCCAAAATCATTCAAAATTACGCCTTATATCGCGCTGGAGGGTTTTAGACGCAGAATTTTGAACGATTTTGCTGGGGCGCGCCGAGGCTGTTCATCGAAATCGCACCACTATCACGTTCCAGCTACAAGTAGCCGACGACCTTGCCGTATGCAATCCCGTCGCGCACAACCGCTTTGCCGTTGGCTAGGACGTAACCCGGCTCTACCTCGAGCAGCGGAGTGACGACAAAGTCTCTCTCCAGTATGCACGGATGCGGCAAGGTCAGAGACGGGTCGCTGCTTACCACGCCCTCGTAATCGAGTATGTCCAAATCGATTGTGCGCGGCCCGTTTGCCTCGTGGCGCACACGGCCCAACGCGTTTTCCACCTCGTGCAGTCTGTCTAGCAGCTCTTGCGCACCCAGTGTTGTTTGCAGCACCGCCACCGCATTGGCAAAAGCCGCCTGGTCCTCTTTGTAGGCGGGCTCGCTTTCCACATAGCTGCTCACGCTGTAGACCCATATGCCGCGCGTCTTGCGCAGGGCATCCACGGCAGCGTCAAGATACGCGCACCTATCGCCCATGTTGGAGCCCAGCGCCACAACAGCGCGCTTGGAGTTGGCGAGCATGTGTTTGGTTGTCGCCACGTCGTGCACGCGCGCGATAAACGCGCCGTGATGCAGCGCCGCCGCAGCACACAGGGCGCTTGCCTCATCACGCTGCGTGGGAACGTCGATGCCCGCAGCCGTACCTATATAGCTCTTGCGACTCACCGCCACCATGAGCGGGTATCCGCAGGATGCAAGCTGCGCCGTGGCGCTGATGAGCGCTTGGTTGTGCTCGAAGGTCTTGCCAAAGCCAGGGCCCGGGTCGATGCAGATGCGCTCGCGGGATACGCCAAGCTCCTCGAGCTGGCGAGCTTGACCCAAGAGATAGTCGCGCACTTGAGAGACAACATCGTCGTAGTGTGGCGCGTCCTGCATAGTGCCGGGCTCGCCCAGCATGTGCATGACCACGAGACCGCAATCGCTTGCCGCTGCCACCTCGCGCATCTTGGCATCCCTAAAGCCGGAGACGTCGTTGATGATATGCACGCCCGCCTCAACGCAAGCCTGAGCAACCTCCCAATGGCGCGTGTCGACACTCACGCACATACCGCAGCGCACGAGCTCACGCACCACCGGAAGCACACGAGCGAGCTCATCATCAGCAGACGGAGCCGTAGAGCCGGGCCGCGTAGACTCACCGCCCACGTCAATGATATCGGCGCCTTGCTCGTGCAGTTCATGCGCAAACGCGACGGCATCGGCATAGGCGTTGTGCTCGCCGCCATCGCTGAAGGAATCCGGCGTCACGTTGAGCACGCCCATAACGAGCTGCCCGCTGTGCGCGCCGGCGTTAAAGACTCTATCTCTCGCCTTCCAGATCACTGCAATCGCATCCTCTTTCATTCGTTGCGGCCGCAGCGTTTTTCGTGTCTTACGCGGGGTCTGGGGCGGGACAGGGTCCCGCCCCTACGCGCTTGGACCTGTGAGCGCTAATCGGGCTGCACATCCCCATGCGTAGGGGTCGAATTTATTCGACCCCACGCCGTAGCAACGGCAGCGACATCGAACCACGCAACGTTCCGCAGCCTCTACCTGCTGCGACCGCCCATGATGAGACGCAGGGCCTCGGCGCGCGTGCGCTCGTCTTTTGCAAAGGTGCCACGCACGGCAGAGGTCGTGGTCTTGGAACCGGGCTTTTTTACGCCGCGCATGGTCATGCACATGTGCTCGCACTCTATGACCACCATCACGCCGTCGGGATGCATCTGCTCGACCAAGGTGTCTGCCACCTGGCTGGTAAGACGCTCCTGTACCTGCGGGCGGCGGGCATACAGGTCAACCAAGCGTGCGAGCTTTGAGATACCGCACACACGCCCGCTCTTGTTGGGGATGTAGGCAACGTGGGCCACGCCGTAGAAGGGCACCAGATGATGCTCGCAAATGCTGTAAACGGGGATGTCATGGACGATCACCATCTCCTGATGGCCTTCGTCAAAGGTCATGGCAAAGAGCTCTGACGGATCCTCGTTCATGCCGGCCAGGATTTCTTCGTACATGCGAGCGACGCGCGCCGGCGTCTCCAGCAAACCGTCGCGATTGGGATCTTCTCCCACGCCTTCGAGGATGAGGCGCACTCCCTCCTCGATCTTTGCGTGATCCATCTTCTTGCTCCTTACCTTGCCTAACGTATCGCGTAATCATAGCGCAGCAAGCGCAGACGAGATGGCACGATGCGGCCAACTGAAGTCTGCACGGTGTTTGAGGCGGGACGGGATCTGCGCCCCTACGCAGGTCACGATGACATCCCGTCGTCGCAGCGTGGGGTCGAACAAGTTCGACCCCTACGTATGGAGACCTGCGAATCTATGCTTTAAGGCGGGCTGTCGGGCGGGACAGGGTCTGCGCCCCTACACATGTACGGGGAGCTACGTATGAACGAGGATCCCCTTAGTAGCCTTCGGGCGGCTTAGGTGCATCCGGGCTTGCCGAATGCGTGTGCTGGCCTTGGGCAGGCTTGCTATCCGCAGCACTATCCGCCGCATCGTTATCGGCATTGCCGTCGCCCTTATCGCTGTCGTCTGCAGCATCAAGCTCCGGCGCCTTAGCCGCGTCGCTAGCCGCATCGCCGTTGGCCTGAGCGTCCTCGTCAAAACCAAAGAGATCGGCATTGGCCTTGATCTTGCCTGCGGCCTCGTCTGCCAGGTACTCGTCCCACTTGCCGTTGAGCAGCGCCTCTACAGCGGGGCCCTCAACCGTCTCGCGCTCCAAGAGCACGCTGGCCATGAGCTCGAGCTGGTCGCGGTTTTGCGTGAGGATGCGATAGGCAGTGTCATGTGCGTCGTTCATAAGGCGCGTGACCTCGGCGTCGATGAGGTCTGCCGTGGCATCCGAGTAATCCGGCGTGGAGGTGTAGTCGCGGCCCAGGAAGGGGTTGTGCTCCTGCTGGCCATAAACGCGATGGCCCAGCTTGTCGCTCATGCCATAGATGGTGACCATGCTGCGCGCCATCTTGGTTGCGCGCTCGAGGTCGTTGCTCGCGCCGGTGGTGATGTCGCCAATGACGACCTCCTCTGCCACGCGGCCGCCCAAAAGCATGGCCATATCGTCGATCATCTCGTTGCGGGACTTGAGACCCTTGTCCTCCTCGGGGATGGACAGCGTATAGCCCAAAGCCTGGCCGCGGCCGATGACCGTAATTTTGTGGATCGGGTCTGCATTCTCGAGCAGATGGCCCACCAGCGCATGGCCGCACTCGTGGTAGGCAATGCAGCGCTGCTCTTTCTCGTTGGGGACGTGCCCCTTGCGCTGCAAGCCGGCGACCTGGCGCTCAAAGGACTCGTTAAGCTCGTCGGACGTAATGCACGGCTTGTTGCGACGCGCTGCCAAAAGCGCGGATTCGTTCATGAGATTGGCCAAATCAGCGCCCGTAAAGCCGCTCGTGAGCTGCGCCACGCGGCCCAAGTCGATGCCGGCCGCCAAAGGCTTGCCCTTAGAGTGGACCTTAAGGATTTGCTCGCGGCCCTTTTGGTCGGGCGGCTGGACAGTGATTTGCCTGTCAAAGCGGCCGGGACGCAGCAGGGCCGGATCGAGAATGTCTGCGCGGTTGGTTGCCGCGATCAAGATGACCGACTCGTTATCCTCAAAGCCGTCCATCTCCACGAGCATCTGGTTCAGGGTCTGCTCGCGCTCGTCATGGCCGCCGCCCATGCCGGTGCCGCGCTGGCGGCCCACGGCGTCGATCTCATCGATAAAGATAATGGAAGGCGCTGCCTGCTTTGCCTGGGCAAAAAGGTCACGCACGCGCGATGCACCCACGCCCACAAACATCTCCACAAAGTCAGAACCGGATATGGAGAAGAAGGGAACGCCGGCCTCGCCCGCAACTGCCTTGGCGAGCAAAGTCTTACCGGTGCCCGGAGGGCCAACCAGAAGCACGCCGCGCGGAATCTTAGCGCCCATGGCCTGATACTTGGCGGGATTGTCCAAGAAGTCCTTGATTTCTTCCAGCTCGTCGACAACCTCGTCGATGCCGGCCACATCGGCAAAACGCACCTTGGGCGTCTCTTGGGCCTCCATCTTGGCCTTGGTCTTGCCAAACGACATCTGCTTGTTGTTGACGCCATTCATCTGGCGCAGGAAGAAAACCATGACAGCGATGAAGAGGATAAGCGGAATGATCGAGGTGGCCAGACTCACCATCCAATTGGAAGTGGAGACATCCTCGGTAAACTTGACCTTGGGATGCGCTGCCATCAGGGCCTGCAGTGAGTCGTCACCCGTGTAGGCGCTCGTGAACTTAGTCACCTGGTTTTGGGACTGCGCGTTAGCATCCTTGTAGTAGGTGCCCTCCAAGGTGGCCTTGGCGGCAAAGTAGGTGACCTCTACCACGCGCTCCTCGTTGACGGCGGTGACATACTCGCTCGTGGCAAGCTGGTCTACCTGCTCGGTCTGCTGATTGCCCCAAAACTGGCTCGAGATGATGGCGATAAACACCATCGCCAAAAGCGCGTACAGAATAAACGACTTGCCGCTGCCCTTGGGGTTTTTGGAGTTGTGGTTAGGGTTGCTGTTTTTGTTGCTCTTGGGCTCTTCCACGCTGGAGGGCCTCCTTACAGGTTGGTTGCTTTAGTGCGGTTGGGCTGCTTTTACGCGTAGACCTTTGGGTCGAGCACGCCTATGTAGGGCAGGTTGCGGTAACGCTCTGCATAATCCAAGCCGTATCCCACGATGAAGGCGTCCGGGCAGTCAAATCCAACGTACTTACAGCTGATGTCAACCTTCTGGGAGCCTTGCTTTTTGAGCAGAGCAGCTATCTCTATGCTTGCAGGGTTGCGGTGCTGGAGCAGGGCCATGAGGTGGCTCAAGGTGAGCCCCGTGTCCAAGATATCCTCGGCGATGATAACGTGCTTGCCCTCGATAGAGCTTGCTAGATCTTTGAGGATGCGCACGCGCCCAGAGGAGGTGGCGGAATCCCCATACGAGCTCACAGCCATGAAGTCGAGCTCCAAGGGCAGATTGATGGCACGCACGAGGTCTGTGGCAAAGATGGCGCCGCCGCGCAAAATGCAAACGACTACCAGCTCTTTGCCGGCGTAATCGGCAGAGATCTGGCTACCCAGCTGCTGTACGCGCTCTTCGAGCTGCTCTTGGGTCAAGACGACCTCTACGATATCGGGATGGCTCATAAACACTCCTCACTCAGGACATTGCTCGATTATGCCATTGACATGTTAAGAAGCCGTCACACGGCTCAATTCGTCAACTGATGGTTTCGTTATATGCACCAAGCTTAACGCACAACACGCATGCGCAGGGTTTGAGCATCGCCGTTGACGCGGATTGAGCTGTCCACGTCCACAGCAAAGGGCTGCCCGGAGGCTATCCCGTCGATCACACGTTGGATCTGCGCCGCCTCCAAGCGCGCATCAGGGTTGACTACCAGCAAGCACTGTCTGATTACGCGCCGCTTGAGCGGGACATCTATACCGTCGAGCGCTTTGAGTGGCAGGCTCGCCCCTGCGGCGTTGTAGGTGAGGTTGCGATACACGAT
>CAYQLX010000079.1:0-1652 GCA_964418305.1 uncultured Coriobacteriaceae bacterium
CTCGCTTCTCTATCAGCAGCCGCGCTGCATCTCTTACGCAACAAAAAGGGCCGCCAAGAAGGCGGCCCTTTCGAGTCTTGCAACGGTTCTTACAGCGTTATGAATCCGAAGGTCTGGGCTACGTACGCAATCAAGATCAAGACGATGCACACCGGCGCGATGTACTTGATCATGGCCGTCCAAGGCCCGGCCATCAGGAACGGC
Source organism: uncultured Coriobacteriaceae bacterium (assembly GCA_964418305.1). GTDB lineage: Bacteria > Actinomycetota > Coriobacteriia > Coriobacteriales > QAMH01 > W2P13-069. The sequence goes on from CAYQLX010000079.1 coordinate 205, forward strand.
GAGGACTCCCTCACCTCGTCCACGATGGTCTGTGGCTTGATAATCCAGCCGACGAAGATGCAGGTCATAATCGCCGCGATGGGCATCATGACGGAGTTGGATATGAAGTCGAAGAAGTCCAGCAGTGACGTGCCTTCTCCCAAAGGCTCGATGAAGCTCAGGCCGCTGTAACCCAAGTTGACGATGAAGGCCGCTACGAGCAAGAACGTGGTGACGATGGCCAAGGACTTCTTGCGCGAGATATGCGTACCGTCGCAGATGATGGACACGCATGTCTCAACCAGCGAAATGGAGCTGGTGAGTGCGGCAAAGATGACGAGCAGGAAGAAGATAAAGCCCAAGACGGAGCCAATCGACCCCATCGAGTTAAAGACCTGCGGCAAGATGATGTACATGAGCGAAGGGCCGGCGTTCTCTGCTACGGCGGTACCGCTGCCCAGCGCTGCAAACGCAGACGGGATGACCATCAAGCCGGCAAGCAACGACACGCCAAAGGTGGTGCCCGCTATCTGCACGACGCTGGTGGTGAGCTTCTCTTTCTTGTCCAGGTACGATCCGTAGGTGACCATGATGCCCATGGCCAGCGACAAGGTAAAGAAGGTCTGACCTAAAGCGGCGATGATGAGCTCAGGTGAGAACTTGCTCGGGTCGGGCACGATGTAATACGCCAAGCCGTCAAGAGCGCCGGGCATGGTCAGGATGTAGATGCCCAGTGCAGCCGCCATGACGATGAGCGCAGGCATCATGATCAGGTTGGCGCGCTCAATGCCGCGGTTAACGCCATAGCCCACGATGATGCAGGTGGCAATGGCAAAGATGAGCATGAAGATTGTGCTGCCCACCGGATCGGCTATGAAGTTGGAGAAGAAGCCGCCGCCATCGGCCAGAGCAGCTGCACCGTCGGTGATGTAGGCGACCATGTACTTGGTGGTCCAACCGCCAATGACGCAGTAGTACGGCACGATGATGAAGGGCACGGCCGACATAAACACACCTATGAAGCCGTACTTTTTGCCAAAGGCGCTAAAGGCTCCGATGGAAGACTGCTTTGTCTTGCGGCCCAAAGCGTTTTCAAGCAAGAGCAGTGAGATGCCGATGGTAAAAACGAACACCAGGTAGACAAAGAGGAATGTTCCGCCGCCGTACTTTGCGGCCAGATAAGGGAAGCGCCACATGCTGCCCAAGCCAACTGCCGATGCAGCTGCCGATAAGACGAACGCCAAGCGTCCAGACCACGAGGCGCGCGTTGCTGATGATTCGTTTGCCATATCCCAAAGCTCCTTGCGATGTCAGCGTTTGCAGGTAAAAAGGCGACGTGAAGCCGCCTAGAAAATATGTCACGCAAATTTAACATCTGCATTGCGCGGGCAATGAGCGCACCAATACAGCGTCCCGTAGGCGGATGTTAGCTTGCCGCTGTTTGACGCGGGTGCTGGCTGGAGCGACCT
>CAYQLX010000079.1:1752-7768 GCA_964418305.1 uncultured Coriobacteriaceae bacterium
CCTTGACCCATCTGAGCCCTGAAGTATCTGTCAACTGTCCCGTTAGAGCTCGAGGCAAGCCTCGACAAGAGAACACGTCTTTATCGGCAAAACCAACAGCATTCGCGGAAAGCGAACGCTTGATGTGCCTTGAGCATAACCTCGAATTATTGACTATCAAAAATAAGAATAATCCACTCACCACTTTTAGAGCTAACCCTCAAGGCCCTTATATTCACAGATTCGTACAATCCGCTCGTAGGTGTTTGGCCTAGCGAGGAGCAATAGCGCCAAACACACAAGCTCACGGCGCTCCTGCACAGCGCCGGTTGTTTTCACATCAAGGCCAAAGCTCGGTGCAGTCATGAGCTGGCAGATGTCGCATGAGGCGACAACAGAGAAAGGGATAGAACATGAAGAAGATTTTGGTTATCGCTGCTGCTGCAGCACTGTGCGCAGGCATGCTCTCCGGCTGCGGCGCAAGCACCTCCGACTCCAGCAACTCTTCTAACAGCTCCAGCACCAGCGCAGAGCAAAGCGCCGACGTCGCAATGTCTTACACCACCGTCGACGAGCTCAAGGCCGAGCTCGACAGCGACGACGTCGTGGTCGTCGACGTCCGCAAGGCTGCCGACTACGAGGCTGGCCACATCAAGGGCGCTGTGTCTGCCGATATGGACGCTGCCAAGGCTGGCGACACCGACGCTGGCACCGCAAACATGAAGGCTGCCCTCGAGGAGGCCACCAGCAGCGAGACTGGCGACGGCAAGCAGCTCGTCTTGGTCTGCTACACCGGCAAGAGCTATGCTCAGGCCGGCACCAACGTCCTCGACGCCATGGGCGCCGACATGACCAAGGTCACCACTCTCGAGGGTGGCATGGAGGCCTGGGGTTCTGACGACCTCGAGAAATAATCGAAGGCTTCAAAGATGACACAACCTGTCAAGAAGACGGGCTGGGCGGGGCGCATCGTCGTAGTGGCGTGCGCCCTTGCGCTTATTGCATGCTATTTTGCCGTCCCCGCCGTGCACAACTGGGTCGACAGCGTCGTGGCGATGTTTGCCAGCGGCGACTTTACCGTCGTGCGCGAATTCGTCGCGTCATACGGCGCCTATGCAGCGGTAGTCTCCTTTGCTCTCATGGTCTTTCAAAGCGTCGCAGCACCGCTGCCGGCGTTTCTCATCACCTTTGCCAACGCCAATCTCTTTGGCTGGTGGCAAGGCGCGCTGCTGTCTTGGACAAGCGCTATGGCAGGCGCCGCTGTCTGCTTTTGGATTGCACGCCTCTTGGGACGCGACGTCGTAGAGAAGCTCATCACCAAAAGCGGCTTAGCAAGCGTCGAGGGCTACTTCGAACGCCACGGCAACCTGACTATCCTCATCTGCCGCTTGCTGCCGTTTGTCTCCTTTGACTTCGTGAGCTATGCCGCAGGTCTCACCAGCATGTCGTTTGGCGGTTTCATGCTTGCCACCGGCATCGGGCAGCTACCTGCCACCATCGTCTACTCCTACGTGGGCGGCATGCTCACCGGAGGCGCCAAGATGCTGGTTATGGCGCTGTTCATCCTCTTTGCGCTTGCCGGCGTCATCGTCTTGGCGCGCCAGCTCTATACCGAGCACGCCAAAAAGAATGCTGCCGCAGCGCAGAACGCCCCTAACGCAGCAGACAACGCAGACGCTAAGGACAAAACGATTGCCTAGCGCGTCTAAACAGCAAAACCGCAAGGCCAAGATCAAGGCTATCGTCTTTGTCGCGATAGTCTTGGCTTTGTGTGCAGCAAACGCCATCTTTGGCTGGTCTGCGCGTTTTGACACATCGGGCGCTGCCGCCGCCTTACAGCAGCTCATGGCTCAAAACCTGACCGCTGCACTGGGCGTCTACTTTCTTGCCGTGGCCTTGGGAAGCACGTTTTTTGCGCTCCCCGGCATACTGTTTGCCATCGTCGCAGGCGCCTGCTTTGGTCCTATCTTGGGAACGGCAGCCTGCGTTGTCTCCTCGACCGCAGGAGCAATTTTGTCGTTTGTTGCCGCGCGCTACTTTCTCAAAGAGAGCATCAAGCCGCGCGCGACAGCAAACGAGCTATTGGCCAAATGGCTCTTTGGTCGTGAAGAGAACATCATCGTGACCTTGGCTGTCACACGTTTGGTGCCGTTGTTTCCCTTCAACCTACAAAACTTCGCCTACGGCATCACCGATGTGAGCTTGGGTACCTACACCTTGTGCACCGCGATCTTCATCATCCCGGGCACCGCGCTGTACGTGACGGCAACCGCCGGCGTGCTCGATGCGCAAAACCGTATGCTCTATCTAATTGCCGCTGCGTGCCTGCTGGTTGTCACCTTGACGATTGCCGCCGTACTGCGCCGCCGCTACATAGACGACGAGGATGCCTGCTCATGATTGCGACAAGCGGCTATGCGACGCAAGGCCAAGACGGTCCGGGCAAGCTCGCGTTGGCGGGTATCGCGATCGAGAAGGGCCACTACCCCTTCAAGAACTACCGCCATGCCCATGCTCAAAGCGTTTTCTTTGCAGGGTGCAACTTCCCGTCCTTGTATCCCAAGACCTGCAAGGCGTTGGTCAAGCTTTTGCGAGAGCAAGGTATCGGCACCGCCTACGACTGCTGCGGCAAGCCGCTTACGATGATGGGACGCGATGCAGACTTCAAACGCATCTGCAACGGCATCGCCAAGCGCCTGACAAAACGCGGCTGCACGGAGCTCGTCTGCGCGTGCCCCAACTGCCTCTATGCGCTGCGCGGCAACATCCCTCAGCACGTGATAAGCGTCTACGACAAACTCAATCAGCTGGGCATTAAGAGTGCTGCAGATGCCGATAAGGCCGCGAACCCCAACGCGGTTTACTTCCCACCCTGTCCCGATCGCAGAGAGGGTCTTATCTACGCCGATGCCTCCCGTTACCTGCCTGCTAACACCCGCATGCTGCAATGCGCAGGGCCGCATGGCTGCAGCAAAGGCGACGCATGCAGCGGATGCAAGGCACTCCCCTGCTGCAGGCAAGACCTAAGCGGTGTCATAGAGACAAGCGACAGCATCATCACCGCATGCGCGTCGTGCTGCGGCTATCTCACAGCAGCGGGTTTCAAGGACGTACGTCTGCTGCTGAGCGACATCTTGGGAATCGACGAGAAGCCAGCCATGGCTACGTCCTTTATCAACCGTGCAAGGACGAAACTCGCATGACACAGCACGGCAAAATGCATAACGCAGGCGCAAGAAAGAAGGCGCTTGTGATCTTTACGCGCGCGCTGGAAAACGACAGCGTCAAATCGCGACTCGCAGGCGTGCTTTCCCCAGCTCAACGCCACACGCTGCACCAGGCCTTCCTTGCAGACCTCAAGGCGCTTATCGATGACGACGTCGTGGACAAGACAGGCTGCGAGCTTGTGCTCTGCAGTACCACGCCCAGCATCCCCCAGGAGCTTGCATGTATCTTTGGAGATAACTGCCTGTATATACAGCAGCGTGGCGACAGCTTTAAGAGACGCTTGTCCGCTGCTTTCGAAGACGTCATGGCAGCAGGCTATGAATCGGTTGTCTTGCTGGGATCGGATTGCGTTGAGACATCACCGGAAAGCCTCGTGCGCGCTTTTGCCCTGCTGGAGTTCTACCAACTGGTACTGGGCCCTTCCACCGACGGCGGCTTCTACCTTGCCGGCGCAAGCGGCATCAGCCCACGAGTCTTCGAGATAGACGGTTACGGCACGCCCAACGCGCTGTCCGCTCTCGAGCGCGCTGCGCAAGACAGCGGCGCCAACACGACGAGGCTGCGTCGCTGCGGAGACATGGACACCCTCTTTGACCTGCAGATGCTCGCATACCGCGCACGCGAGGCAAACCCAGGTTATCTCCCCTGCCACACGCTTGCCGCGCTCAAGGAATTTGCAGAGCAAGGCGCCGACACGCTCGAGCGTCCCATATCGCTTATCGTATGCACCTACAACGAGGCATCTACCGCACAGCGTCTTACACGACAGCTTAACGCCCTCAACGGGCAATGCGAGATCGTCATCGCCGATGGTGGCTCGACAGACGGCACGCGCGAGATGCTGGGCGCAGACTTCAAGGTCATCGACTGCCCAAAGGGGCGCGGGCGCCAGCTCAACCGCGGGGTTGCGGCAAGCCACGGCGATATCCTCTTCTTCATACACGCAGACAGCATCTTGCCACCAGATGCCCTAGCACAGATCCGCGAGGTCATGCGCAGCTACCGCGCAGGTTGCTTTGGCATCACCTTTCCGCGCTCCACCATCGCCATGGCCTGCTGCCAGCGCCTCTCCAACTTTCGCGCACGCCGCAGGAAGGTGATGTTCGGCGACCAAGGGATCTTCATCGAGCGTGCGCTCTTTGCCGAGCTAGGCGGCTTTAGGGAGATCGCCCTCATGGAGGACTACCAGCTCTCCTTGGACCTTGCGCAAAGAAGAATCGCCTACGGGATGTGCAAACAGCGCATCCAGACATCGGACAGGCGCTATACGGGCGGGATGCTACATCAGCTCGTCGTCATGCGCCAGATGGCGAAGCTGCGCAAACGCTACCGCAACGGAGAAGACCCGGAGACTTTGGCGCGCGAGTACCGCGACCTGCGATGACAAGCCTGGCACGCACGCGCTCGCATCAGTCGCCTGCGTATGGTTTTCCTAGACCAACATTGAGGGCTGGTCTGGCAAAGCCAAATACGTGGCTTTGCGAAGGAACGGTTCAGACAAAGGATGAGCCATGAGAAAGAAGCTTGCAGCAATCGCCGCCGCAGGCCGCGCCCTATGTCGCTTACAGCTTATGCGGTTTGCGCAGCGATGATGGCGGCGACCTTGGTTGCGGTCTCCTTGCGGGCCTTGCCACGCACGTCAATCAGCTCGGCGATAATCGATATGGCGATTTCTGACGGGGTCTTGTCGGCAATCTTGACGCCGATGGGGGCGCTTACACCCTTCCAATCTTCTGCGGTGCAACCGCGCGCCTCGGCATTTGCCATGACATCAGCGTTCTTGCCGGGGTTGCCCATCATGCCCTTGTAGAATGCAGGGCTCTTAACGGCGTGGATGAGCGCATCCATGTCATGCACATGGCCGCGCGTGACAACGCAGCAGTAATCGTCTTCTGTAAGCTTAAGCTTGGCAGACAGATCGCTCCAATCCGCCTTGATGATGATGCGCTCGGACAGCGGGAAGCGCTCGGGCGTGATGAAGGCAGCATCGTCGTCCACCACCACGGTGTCGAAGCCGCAGTCATGCGCGTAGCGCTCAAGGAAGCGGCTCACATCACCCGCGCCGTAGATAACCACGCGCTGGGTGGTAAACAGCGGCACGCTGCACCAAGTGACGCCGTCAAACTGGTCCACGTGCATAGAGGGACCGCGCGTGACGTCGAGCATCTGCTTGCGGTCGCGTTTGTTCCAAGGACGGCTGCAGACGATGTCTTTGCCCTCGTTGGCAAAGAACAGCGTCGACTTGCTGTCTTGGCTGGGGCCCATGTCAAAGCTCTGGTTGTCGGGGCGCATGCAGGCATCGGCGTCATAGACAATCTTGAAGCCAATCCATGCCTGGTCGTTGAGCTTGAGGCTGGTGATGGCACGCTCGAGGGCGGGGATGTCCTCCTCTGTAAGGCCTTCCAGAATCTGCGCCAGATGCTCTTGGCGGATGATGGGTGCGTTCTCAAGAGCGGCAGCGCTAAAGCAGGGCACGAGTTCTGGGTCTAGCTGCGGGGTCTTGCCCGCCTTGATTGCGTCGATAACAGACTGGATAGTGGACTGGGTGATCATGAGATCTCCTTTGCTTTTGGGGCGCATGCCAGCAAACCACTTTGTTATAGCTCGCGCGCGTTAGGCGGCGCACGAGCAGCGGCACGCTGCAGCATCCGTCCGATGTACAGACATCTGGCAGTATACGCCTGCATCAAAAGTCAGCGCACTCGATAGCGATAAGATGTGTGCGCTGCGTAGTGTCATCCAATACTCGTACAAAATCCGTTGCCGCAGCGTGGGGTCGAACAAGTTCGACCCCTACGTATGGTATGTC
>CAYQLX010000080.1:0-7626 GCA_964418305.1 uncultured Coriobacteriaceae bacterium
CACGTCTGGATTGAAATCGGAATCTGAAAGCGGATCTTCCGGCGGTTATAAATACGCCGGCTCGAATTCGCGCGGCGACCAGATGTATCACAACTCGGCTAACGGCACCAATGTATACAAAAACGCCGATGGTTCCTTTGAGGTGACGGATGGGTACGGCACTGTTTTGAAGGACCTTGATAGCGACGGTTACTACGACATGGGCTCAATTGACGGCGGTAAAACATGGATAAATCTTCCGCTAACCGATGATTACAAGTGGAAGAAATAGGGTCGCAGACTGCCTAGCTGCTTGGTTATTCTCCGTGCTCTCCTTGCATCTTCAGCCCTGCAACTTGGAAGAGCTCTGCGCGTAAATCGCGGCGTTGCTGGAACGCAGCGGTGGAGAGGTCGGGGCGCGGACGCTTGAGGGCGTCGGCGATGAAGCACGCCAACTCGTCCATCGCTGGCTGATTGAAGAGCTGGTCGGGCGTCATACTCAGCACGGTGTAGCCGTTACAGATGAACGTATTGCGACGTGCGGCATCGCTCGCTAGCTTGTGCTCGCCAGCATGCCATTCGGCACTGTCGTACTCGATGATTAGCCGTTGCTCCTCCCAAAGAAGATCCGGCCGAAAGGCGCTCACAGGCGCCGAGGGGTCTCGCAAAGACGCGAGCTTCACTTTCTTGTTGAGCTCCGGCAGTGGGAGTCCGTAGCCGCCGCGTTTGCGCGGCAGGCAGAGCAGTAGCGCCAGCACAGTCTCCATAGGCGAATACGAGTGGTCAATCACATAGGGCAGTGCCTTGCTCAGAGCCGTCTTGCCGTTGCATTTGCCGCAACGCTCCATAAACTGCACGATGCCAAGCTGCGAAGTCGCCGGCCATCTGGGTTTGAACTTCTCCTGTTTGTAAAGCGTGAAGCAGCCTGCCATGATATTTGCTCGCCAAATAAGCTCCAGTGGCGTGCAACGCTCCGCGATCTGCATGAGGCACAGCTCCGACCTTGCCACAAACAATCCATCGCGAATCTTCATGTATTGGTGCGCAGGGGAGTATGCGCCGTGGGTAGTGCAGGATAGCTTCTTGGAATTTCGACGGCATTCGGCCGAGGCAACAGCTACTTCAAATGGCAATGTCAATCGATATCTATCCGCCAGCTCGTTCGCTTCAGATTTGGAGATAGTAGGCGTGTGATCGGCAGGAATGTCAAAGAGATGCCCCGAGCGCTCTTCTTTGATAGTGGCGTTGTTCCATAGTTCGAAGGCGGTTTTGCCGGCCAGATAGATTTCCATGTAGACCTCCGTGTGCTGGCGGGGTGTTGCGTTAAAGATACCGTCTTGTTCTGTCAAAATCGTTCAAAATTATACCTCATTTGCACGTTTGGCCCAAAAACCGCGGAATTTTGAACGATTTTGGGGGTCACACGTTTTATGATGGCGTAAATACAACCGCGCGTTTACGTGCGACCGTACGTATTACGATGGTGCACGTACTGTTGTGCATCTCGCAACCGCACGCATACGTACGACCGCGCGTTTTCGATGATGTGCTTTAGTGATAGGAGCCCCATACATGTCCACGCAGACCTTTGACGTCACAGGCATGACCTGCGCTGCATGCAGTGCCAGGGTAGAGAAGGCTGCCTCGCAAGTGCCGGGCGTGCAAAGCGCTACCGTCAATCTGCTCAAGAACTCGATGAAGCTCGAATATGAGGGCGACGCGTCCGTTATCGACGCTGTGTGCGCAGCGGTCGAGAAAGCCGGTTACGGTGCCGTGCCCAGCGGTGCCGGTGCAGCTGGAACGCAGGGGGCGCCTGCAAAATCGGCAACGCTTAAGGACCCGGCGGCTGCCGCGGCCGATGCGGCCAGGCAGACGCGCAATCGCTTTATCATCAGCTGCATCTTCACCATTCCGCTTTTCTATCTGTCTATGGGGCACATGTTCGGATGGCCTCTGCCGCAGGTCTTGCACGAGGACACGGGCATCATGGCTCTCGCCCTCACCGAGTTCCTTCTCCTGCTGCCCGTAATCTATGTAAACTTCCGCTACTTCACGGTGGGCTTCAAAACGCTGCTGCACGGCGCGCCCACCATGGACACGCTCATCGCCCTGGGCTCTACGGCCAGCACCGTCTACGGCATCGCGGCCATGTATCGCATAGGCGCGGCGCTCGGGGCAGGCGATTGCGACGCGGCCCATGCGGCGGCCATGGACCTCTACTTCGAGAGTGCGGCCATGATCCTTACGCTTATCACCTTGGGCAAGTGGTTTGAGGCGCGCGCCAAAGGCCACACGACCGATGCGATATCAGCCCTGATCGACCTAGCTCCCAAAACCGCCTTGCGCTTGAGTCCCGACGGCACCGAGGAAGAGGTCCCCGCCGAGCAACTCGTCGTGGGCGATATCGTTGCCGTCAAGGCCGGCATGAGCGTCCCCGCCGACGGCCGCATCGTAAGCGGTAGCGGCACTTTGGATGAAAGCGCACTCACCGGCGAGAGCATCCCCGTTGATAAGCAGATTGGCGCTGACGTGACCGGCGCTACCGTCAACACGACGGGCTACTTCACCATGGAGGTCACGCGTACCGGCGACGACACGGCGCTTGCCCAGATCATCAAGCTTGTCGATGACGCAACGGGCACCAAGCCGCCTATCCAGCGCTTTGCCGATAAGATCAGCTCGGTCTTTGTGCCGGTGGTCATCTGCATCGCTGTCGGCGTCTTTGTGCTGTGGATGGTAATAAGCGGCGGCGACGTCGCGCGTGCGGTCAACTTTGGCATCAGCGTGCTGGTTATCAGCTGCCCGTGCGCGCTGGGGCTGGCCACGCCCACGGCCATCATGGTCGGCACCGGCAGGGGTGCGAGCAACGGCATCCTTATCAAGAGCGCCCAAACGCTGGAGAACGCCCATGCCGTAGACACCGTTGTCTTTGATAAAACTGGCACCATCACCAAGGGAGTGCCCGAGGTGACTAAGCTCGAATGCGCTAACGGCGTGACGAGCGATGAGCTCTTGCAGGTTGCCGTGAGCATCGAGTCCAAAAGCGAGCATCCGTTGGCACGTGCCATCTGCGACTACGCTCAGCAAGCAGGCGTCAAACCCATGGCGGTTCAGGGCTTTGCCCAGGTGGCCGGACAAGGTCTTGAAGCGCGTTTAGCAGGACAGCAGGTTCTTGCCGGCAACGCCAAGATGATGGATGCCAATGGCGTGGACACGGCAGCATTTGGCGAGTTTGCAACGCGTTTGGCTGACGATGGACAGACCCCTCTGTTCATCGCATACGCGGGCAACTTGGCAGGCATCGTGGCCGTGGCAGATGCCGTCAAACCCACGAGTGCCGCGGCCATCGCTCAGCTCAAGACTCACGGTACTCGCACGGTTATGCTCACTGGCGACAACGAGCGCACGGCAGCTGCCATCCAGCGTGAGGTGGGTGTGGACGAGGTAATCGCCGGGGTCCTGCCACAGGGCAAGGAGGAGCAGATTCGCCTCCTGCAGGGACAGGGCGCCAAGGTCGCCATGGTGGGCGACGGCGTTAACGATGCTCCTGCCTTGGCTCGCGCCGATATAGGCATCGCCATCGGAGCGGGAACCGACGTCGCCATAGAGAGCGCGGACATGGTGCTCATGCGCAGCGATCTTACCGACGTTTGCGCCGCCATAGACCTGTCCACAGCCACGCTGCGTCGCATCAAGTGGGGACTTTTCTGGGCGCTCATCTACAACGTAATCTGCATCCCCGTGGCGGCCGGCTTGCTCAGCCCGCTAGGCTTTGCGCTCAACCCGATGATCGCCGCGGCGTGCATGAGCCTCTCAAGCGTCACCGTAGTGCTCAACGCCTTGACGCTGCGCAAATGGAAACCCGCCGCGCTGTAGCGCCGCGCCGTATAATGCACCTATCACTATCCGACTAAAGGCCGCATCGCGGCCTTGTTTGCTGCGCAGGGGCCGCCGCTCCTGCCTTGAAGAAAGGGGCCATCCCATGGCACTGTTCAGCTCTCTTCCCACTACTAAGCTCGATGTAACCGGCATGCACTGCGAGAAGTGCGTCGCTCGCGTTAAGGATGCGCTTGAGTCCATCGACGGCGTGACCAGTGCAGATGTCGATCTTGACGCAAACAGCGCCGTCGTCACCGGCGACGTGGATGCTGCTGCTATGGTGGCCGCTGTCGAGGCTTTGGGCTTTGGGGCTTCTGTAGCCTAAGCTCGCATTGGATTGTCGCTTAGCGCCGCGCCCTACGTCATCGTATAGCTGAGCAAATAACCACCCTCAGCGCATATCGCAAGGCTCTTTAAACCCGAAGAACCACATTTAGGCGCTACAATAAATTATTAACGTACAGAGTGCGGGCCGCTTGCGGGCGCCGGCATGACGCAAAGGATAAAGACCTATGGCATACAAACGACTCGGCGACCTTCTGACAGAAGCCGGCCTCATCACAGAAGAGCAGCTCTCAAGCGCCCTTGCCTCGCAGCGCGAGTCACATCGCCGCTTGGGCGACGAGCTTATCGCCCGCGGCGTCATCACAGAGACAGAGCTCATAGAGGCGCTGTGCCAGCAGTTGGGCATCGATTACATAGATCTCACCAACGTCATCTTGCCGGCAGAGCTCACGCAGGTCATCCCTAAAAACATCGCCCGCAAGTTTGACATGGTGCCCGTGCGCGCCACGCACGACGAGGTCTTTGTGGCCATGGCAGACCCGATGAACTTCATCGCGCAGGAGGAGGCACGCGCCGCAAGCCGCCGCCGTGTGATCCCCATGGTGTCGCACCGCGCCGCAATAGAGCGCGCCATCATGCAGCTCTATGGCAACGAGGGCGCCGCCCGTGCAATAGAAGAGATGCGCAACGAGCAGCTGGCTTCCAATCCGGATGCGCAAGCGTCTGTGGCCGCCAACATCATCGATAGTGATGACGAGGCGCAATCGGCTCCTACCATCCGCCTGGTCAACTCGATCATAGAGCGCGCCACGACAGAGCGCGCAAGCGATATCCACCTCGAGCCGCGCGAAGGCGACATGCAGGTGCGCATGCGCGTAGACGGCATCATGCGCAACGTGCTCACCGTCCCGCGCGATCTGCAGGGCGCCGTCATCAGTCGCCTCAAGATTATGGGCTCCATGAACATCGCAGAGCATCGCATCCCGCAAGACGGCCGCGCCAACGTACGCCTCAAGAACAAGGACATTGACCTGCGCTTGTCCACGCTTCCCACCATCTACGGTGAGAGCGTGGTTATCCGCGTGTTGGATAAATCCGCCGCGTTACTGAGCCCGCAGGGCATTGGCCTTTCCGGCTCCAATTACGACAAGTACCGCAACTTGGTAAGCGCCACCAACGGCGTCATCCTGATCACCGGCCCCACGGGCAGCGGCAAGTCGTCCACGATGTACACCATGATTCGTGAGCGCAACACAGAGGAAATTAAGCTCATCACGCTCGAGGATCCCGTGGAGTACAACATCGACGGCATCAACCAGGTGCAGATCAATGAGAAGGCGGGCATGACCTTTGCGTCCGGCCTGCGCTCCATCTTGCGCCAAGACCCAGACGTCATAGCCGTGGGTGAGATTCGCGACAATGAGACCGCAGAAATTGCCATGCGCGCCGCCATCACGGGCCATTTGGTATTTTCCACCATCCATACCTACGACGCAGCAAGCGCTGTAGACCGCTTGCTCGACATAGGTGTTGAGCCCTACCTCATCGCATCGGGTCTGCGTGGCGTCATTGGCCAGCGCCTTGTGCGCACCATCTGCCCCAACTGCCGCGAGGAGTACACGCCCGATCAGCGCACGCTTGATTTGCTGCGCATGCAGCCGGATGATATGACCTTCTATCACGGCGCGGGCTGCACGGAGTGCGCACACACCGGTTACCGCGGCCGCACGGCAGTGTTCGAGTTTCTCACCGTAGATGCCAAGATGCGCAACGTCATCAGCCGCGGCGCTGATCGCGCGGCTGTGCGTGAGTGCCTGCAGCAATCTGAGGATTACCAATCGCTGCCGCAGTCGTGCGTACAGCTCATGCGTCAAGGCGTCACCACACCAGAAGAAGTCGCTCGCATCATCAATACTATGGACTAGGGGAGGAACCAAGCTGTGGATTCTGCAGAGAAGATTGTTGACCTCGCGCACCAGGCAAGCGCCTCCGACGTCCACTTTGTATGCGGCCTGCCCGTCAAGTTTCGCATCCATGGGCAGCTGATAGATGGCAACGTTTGCGATAATGCGCCGCTCTCGCACGACGATTGCGAGAAGCTCGCACGTGAGCTCGCCGGCAGTGCCTACGACAAAATCTCTACTATAGGGGAGTGGGACGGCGCAGGCACTATCTCTGGTGTGCGTGTTCGTATCAATCTCTTTAGGAGCCAGGGTCACTGCAACGCAGCCCTGCGCCTTTTGTCCGATAAGATTCCGCCGCTTTCTTCCCTTGGCCTGCCGCCTGCGGTGATGGATTTCCCCAAGATTGCTCGCGGCATCGTGCTCGTTACGGGTGAGACCGGCTCCGGTAAGTCGACCACGCTCGCCGCGCTCATCGACGCTGTCAATCACGAGCGCACCCAAAACATCATCACGATGGAAGACCCCATCGAGTACATCTACACGCCCGATAAATGCGCCATTAGCCAGCGTCAGATTGGCTCGGACAGCAAGAGTTATGCCGATGCACTGCGCGCTGTCTTGCGCGAGGACCCGGATATTATCCTCATCGGCGAGATGCGCGACTTGGATACCATCCAGACGGCGCTCACCGCGGCAGAGACAGGCCATTTTGTCCTGGCCACGCTGCATACCAACTCTGCGGCAGATTCAATCGACCGTATGGTGGACGTGTTTCCCGCGGGCTTGCAGCGCCAGATTCGCATGCAGCTGTCTACGACGCTCGTGGCGGTGCTTTCTCAGCAGCTCGTGCCACGAGAGGACGGCACCGGCCGCGCTCTTGCGGCAGAGCTCATGATGGTCACACCTGCCATCCGTAACCTCATCCGCGAGGGCAAGACCCCGCAGATTGTCAATTCGCTCGCTACCAGCGCAGACGCAGGCTCCGTTACCATGGACAACGCGTTGCTGCGCTTGTATCGTGACCGCGTGATTAGCGCCAAGACGGCCGTTGAGGCCGCGCATGACCCGGATCTAGTAGCTAAGAACACCCGCGGCTTCTAAGCTCGCCGCGTAAAGAGGCGCCCGCATCAGCGCAGCGCCGCGACACATTAAGGATTTTGCACATGGCAGTTTTCAAGTATGAGGGAACCACCGCATCAGGGCAGTTTTCCACTGGCATCGTCGAGGCTTTCGATGAGATGGAGGCCCTTGGCAAGGCGCGCCAAGAGTGCCACATCGTCTCAAAGCTCACCGAGGTGCGTGAGTCTCCGGGCTTCCTCAAGGCAGAGGTAGGGTCTGGCAAGATCAAGACCAAGTCCATATCCCTGATGTGCTCGCAGTTTTCCACCATTATGACGGCAGGCATGAGTGTCGCCCATTGCGTCGAGCTTGTGGCCATGCAAACGTCTGACAAAAAGCTCGCTGCTATCCTTAAAGAGGTGGCCCAAGACGTGCAGTCCGGCCACAGCTTGGCAGACTCGTTCCAGCACAAGGGCGGCAATAAGCTCCCTGTCATCTTCTACGAGACTGTGCGCGCGGG
>CAYQLX010000081.1:0-4807 GCA_964418305.1 uncultured Coriobacteriaceae bacterium
CGCCGCGTCAAGGATCTGGATGCCTACCTGGGCACCATCGTCGAGGCCCGCGTCATCGAGATGGATCGCAACCGCAACAACGTCGTCCTCTCCCGCCGCGTCGTTCTGGAAGAGGGCCGCAAGGCCGAGCGCGCAGAGGTTCTGCAGAAGCTCGCCAAGGGTATGCGCCTCAAGGGTGTCGTCTCCTCCATCGTCGACTTTGGTGCATTTGTTGACCTGGGCGGCATCGACGGTCTGGTCCACATCTCCGAGCTCTCTTGGAGCCACGTCAACCATCCTTCCGAGGTCGTCAAGGTCGGCCAGGAGGTCGAGGTCGAGGTTCTGGATGTTGACATGAGCCGCGAGCGCATCTCCCTGGGTCTCAAGCAGACCACAGAGGATCCCTGGCGCACGCTCGTCAAGAACTACCCCGTTGGTGCCATCATCGAGGGCAAGGTCACCAAGCTCGTGCCGTTTGGCGCATTTGTCGAGCTGGGCGATTCCATCGAGGGTCTGGTCCACATCTCCGAGATGGCTGCCAAGCACGTCGAGGTTCCTTCTCAGGTCTGCTCTGTGGGTGACACCGTGCAGGTCAAGGTCATGGACGTCGACATGGATCGTCGCCGTATCTCCCTGTCCATGAAGTCCGCAGCAGAGACTCTGGGCATTGAGATTGCAGTCGCAGAGACCGAGCCCAAAGAGGAGGCTCCCGCGCCTGAGACAGAAGAAGAAGCTGCAGAGGAGTAAAACTCTACCGTGGCTCGCATCCTCATAGGAATGAGCGGAGGCGTCGGCTCCAGTGTCGCCGCCTCCATCTTGAAGCGTGACGCTCACGATGTCGTGGGTGTCACGTTTTTGTTTGACGACGCCCCCGTGTCTTTGAATGCTGCGAAATGCGCAGCGGATATGGCTGCCAAGCTGGGTATAGAGCATCAGACGATAGACGCATCCGATGTCTACGAGCAGCGTTTTGCTGCGCCTGTGGCCGCGGCGTTTGCGCAAGGCCAAGAGCCTAGTCTTGCTGCGTTGTTTACCTGCGACGTGCTTATGCCCCTGCTCTTTAATCAAGCTCGTGCCCTCAAGTGTGCCCAAGTTGCAACCGGCCACTACGCTGGCACCGTCATGGAAAGCGGCGGTATAGGCACCTACCCCTGGCGCCTCATGCGCGCGCACGACACTTATAACGATCAGAGTTATCTTTTGTGGCACCTTAGCCAAGATGAGCTCAATCGCCTGCGCCTTCCCTTGGCGCAGATGCAAGAGATGAACGTGCGCGTAGATGCCATGCGTCAGGGCCTCATGGTGCCCCAGGTGCCAAGCGGTCAGAGCCTCTACCTGTACGGCAGCGGCTCGTCGAGCTTGCCGGAGTGGCTGGCCGCGCGCGGCGTTAAGGCCGCTACGGGTGATTGCGTCGATCTGTCGACGGGTACAGTGCTGGGCCGCCATGACGGGCTGCCCTTGTGCCCGCTGGGAAAGAAGTTTGAGTTCGATAACCCGCGCGCTGGGATGCCGCAGGATGTCACGCTGCCGCCTGTGCAAGAAGACGACGATCAAGAAGCTGCAGAGGTAGAGCCGCTTTTGGAGCCGGACACTCTGGAGCGCTATGTAGCGGCCAAGGACATGAGCTGCAACATCGCCTACGTGGGAAGCGCGGCACAGGCATCCGTAGAGTCCTGCGTGGTCAAAGATGTCTTTTGGACGAGTATCCACCCCATAGACGCAAAACGCAGTTGTCGCGTGCGTCTAGACATGCAGCAAAACCCCCGTCCGTGCACACTTGCCCCCATGCCAGATGGCCGTCTGACCGTGAGCTTCACCTTGCCCGTTGCGGGCCTTGCGAGCGGCAAGAGCGTCGTCTTCTACTCGGACGACATGGTTTTAGGCGGAGGCATCATCGCCTAGGATGGGGCTTTGAGGCAGGGAGGTGCCATAAGTCATGGGCAGCATAGACGACGCCATAGCGCGGGCTATCAGCCGCCAAAAGCGCGAGTCTGAGTCGTCCGCCGCTAGTTGCGCCGCTGTTGGAGAAGCAGGCAAGCTCGCGGCAGAGCTTGTGACCAAGCACAAGCCGGCAGACAGCGCAGCCCCCGTCGATCCGTTCTCGCCCGAGGCTATCTTGCGCGCGGCAAACGAGGATGACGACCTTTACGACCCCTACAGCGATTACATGGACGCCTTGGCGCGCAGCACCTACGAGCCGCCAGAGGCAGACCCTTGGAGATGAGCATATGTACGTTGTGATGATCACCGGCGGAATAGGCAGCGGCAAGTCTACACTGCGCAAGCTCATGTGCGAGCATGGCGC
Source organism: uncultured Coriobacteriaceae bacterium (assembly GCA_964418305.1). Classification (GTDB taxonomy): domain Bacteria; phylum Actinomycetota; class Coriobacteriia; order Coriobacteriales; family QAMH01; genus W2P13-069. Next base: position 2,285 of record CAYQLX010000081.1, read on the forward strand.
CGTGAGCATAGATCTAGACCAGATTGCGCGCACGCTCATGGACAACGAGCAGCAGATGGTTGACGATTTGGTAGACGAGTTTGGATCGCAGATTCTAGAGCCAGACGGCACCGTCAATCGCGCTGCGCTTGCCGCCGTGGCCTTTGCAAGCGACGAGGCCACCCAAGCTATGAACGCAATCACCTTCCCCTATATCATGCGCGAGGCTAACGAGTACGTGCTCAATGTGCACTGCACTCCGCGCACCAACGCCAAGGTTTTGGTGGTAGAGGTCCCGTTGCTTACCGATATGCCGCAGTTTGTCCAGCTCGCCGACGAGGTTATAGCCGTGGCGGTCTCCCAGCCTGTGCGCCTAGAGCGTTGCGTTGAGCGCGGCATGGATGCTCAAGACGCGCTTGCTCGTATGGAGCGGCAACCTACCGACGCCCAGCGCGCTGCTATAGCAGATACTATCTGCGACAACAGCGGCAGCGCTCAGGAGCTTGAGGCCTGGGTTGATGCGTGGTGGGAGTCGCGCAAGGAGCGCTTTGCCTAGCAGTAGCTAGCAGCTTTGCGGCTTTCTGGACGCTTGGCATCGCTGTAACGCAAACTCGCGTCGCATGTGCGCGCTATAGTGGTCTGCACGATAGATAAGCGACAAGAAAGCACGTTATGCTCCCAGACCCAAGCAACCCCAAGGCGCAGGCAAGCATCATCGGCGGCCATCGCGAGGCCGGGCACGAGTTCAAGGTCGTGGCGCCCTACCAGATGAGCGGCGACCAGCCCCAGGCCGTAGACGCGCTTGCCAAAGGCGTAAAAGACGGCATGCGCTACCAGACGCTTTTGGGCGTCACCGGGTCTGGCAAAACCTTCACTATGGCAAACGTCATCGAGCGCTGCCAGATGCCCACGCTGGTCATGGCCCCCAACAAGACGCTTGCGGCCCAGCTGTGCCAAGAGCTCAAGGAGTTCTTCCCCGATAATCCGGTGGTCTACTTCGTGAGCTACTACGACTACTATCAGCCCGAGGCCTACGTCCCCCAAACCGACACTTTTATCGAGAAAGACTCCTCCATCAACGAGGAGGTCGAGAAGCTACGCCATGCGGCAACGGCGGCGCTGCTCACGCGTAAGGACGTAATCGTCGTCGCATCGGTGAGCTGCATTTACGGTATTGGTAGCCCGGACAACTACATGGAGATGTCGGTGTTCCTAGACCGCGACGTCCCCATGGACCGCGATGAGTTTATCCACAGGCTCATCGACATCCAATACGATCGCAATGACTACGAGCCAGTACGCGGCACTTTTCGCGTGCGCGGCGATATCGTAGACGTGTTCCCGCCTTATAGCGACAACCTCTTGCGCGTCGAGTTTTTTGGCGACGAGGTCGACTCCATAACCGAGGTCGACAAGATTACCGGTGAGGAGCTCATCGCCTATCAATCCACACCCATTTGGCCGGCAAGCCACTATGTCACGAGCCGTCCCAGCGTTGAGCACGCGCTTAAGGGCATAGATGCAGAGCTGCGCCGCCGCCTGCAAGAGCTTAGGGATGACGGCAAGCTGCTTGAGGCTCAGCGCTTGGAGCAGCGTACGGGCTTTGACGTCGAGATGCTCGAGACCATGGGCTTTTGTTCCGGCATCGAGAACTACTCTATGCATTTGGACGGCCGCAGCCCCGGTGAGCCGCCGTACACACTGCTGGATTATTTTGGCGGCAAGGGCTTTTTGACGATCATCGATGAGAGTCACGTTACCGTCCCGCAGATACGCGGCATGCATGAGGGCGACCGTAGCCGCAAGATAACGCTGGTAGAGCACGGGTTTCGCCTGCCTAGCGCGCTGGATAACCGCCCACTGCGCTTTGACGAGTTTGAGGAGCGTGTTCCGCAATTTATCTACGTGAGCGCCACGCCTGGTGATTACGAGGAGCGCGTAAGCGAGCAGACCGTAGAGCAGATCATTCGCCCCACGGGCCTTTTGGATCCCAAGATAGATGTGCGTCCTACCAAAGGCCAGATCGACGACATTTTGGGAGAGGTCAACGACGTGGTGGCCGCCGGCGAGCGCGTGCTCGTCACAACGCTTACCAAGAAGATGGCAGAGGAGCTTACCGATTACCTCTTGGATCAAGGCGTTAAGGCCAATTATCTCCACAGCGATATAGGCACGCTTGAGCGTGTTGAGATTCTGCGCGATTTGCGCGCGGGAAAGTTTGACGTGTTGGTGGGCATTAACCTGCTGCGAGAGGGACTCGACCTGCCCGAGGTGTCGCTCGTGTGCATCCTGGACGCAGACAAAGAGGGCTTCTTGCGCAACAAGCGCAGCCTGATTCAGACCATCGGGCGCGCGGCGCGCAATGCGGCAGGCCGCGTCATCATGTACGCAGATACCATCACCGATTCCATGCGCGTCGCCTTGGACGAGACGGCCCGCCGCCGTAGCATCCAAGAGGCTTACAACAAAGAGCACGGCATCACGCCTAAGACCATCCGCAAGGCCATTACGACCATAGCGGATTCCCTAGAGGACGAGGAAGCA
>CAYQLX010000081.1:4907-7310 GCA_964418305.1 uncultured Coriobacteriaceae bacterium
CTCGGGTAGTTCTTCGTCCTTACAGAAAATATACAAAGTAACGACTTAGATTACTTACTGACAACTAGGTTACAACTGCCGCCATATGCACATGTGGCGCATAGAATCCTTGCCATACCAAAACCAGTGCGGCAGACACGCACCAGGATTAGGAACATCTTAGACAAGGAGGACACAAATGAACCTCAAGCCTTTGAGCGACCGTGTCATCATCAAGCAAGACGAGGCAGAAGAGACCACCGCCTCGGGTCTCATCCTTACCAGCAGCTCCAAAGAAAAGCCCCAACGCGGCACCGTCATTGCGGTGGGCGAGGGCAAGCGCGCCGACGACGGCTCCTTGATCCCCATGCCCGTTGCAGAGGGTGACACCATCGTCTACGGCAAGTACGCCGGTCAGGAGATCACCGTCGAGGGCACCGATTACGTCATCTTGCGTGCAGACGACATCATCGCCGTCGTCGTCAAATAGGAAAGGACTGGTTATTCATGGCTGCTAAGATCATCAAATTCGACGACGAGGCCCGTTCCGGTCTCGCCAAGGGCGCGTCCAAGCTGGCCGACGCCGTCAAGGTTACCTTGGGGCCCAAGGGTCGCTATGTTGCCTGCCAGCGTAGCTACGGCTCGCCGCTCGTCACCAACGACGGCGTGACCGTTGCAAAAGAGATTGAGCTTGAAGACGCCATAGAGAACATGGGCGCCATGCTCATCCGCGAGGCCGCCGTCAAGACCAACGACGCCGCAGGTGACGGCACCACCACCGCAACTCTGCTGGCCGATGTCATGGTCAACGAGGGCCTCAAGAACGTCACTGCTGGCGCGTCGCCTTTGGGTGTGCGCCGCGGCATGGAGAAAGCTGTCGACGCCATCGTGGCCCAGGTCCAAAAAGACGCTCACGCTGTTGAGACCTCTGAGCAGATTGCTAACGTTGCTGCAATCTCTGCCGGCGATCCCTCCATCGGCCAGGAAATCGCAACCGCTATGGACAAGGTCGGCAAGGATGGCGTCATCACCGTCGAGGAGTCCAACACCTTTGGCGTGACCATCGACGTCGTCGAGGGCATGGAGTTTGACAAGGGCTATCTGTCCCCCTATCTGTCCACCGATATGGAGAAGATGGTCGCCGAGCTGCAGAACCCCTACATCCTCATCACGGATAGCAAGATTAACTCCCTGCAAGACATCCTGCCCTTGCTCGAGCAGGTCATGCAGGCCAACAAGCCGCTGCTCATCATCGCAGAGGACGTCGAGGGCGAGGCTTTGGCAACGTTGATCCTCAACAAGGTGCGTGGCATCCTCAACGTCTGCGCCGTCAAGGCTCCCGGCTTTGGCGATCGCCGCAAGCGTATGCTCGAGGATATCGCCATTGTCACCGGTGGCCAGCCCATCATGGAGGAGCTGGGCGTTGGCCTTGGGGATGTCACCATCGACATGCTCGGCCGCGCTAAGTCCGTCAAGGTCACCAAGGATTCCACCACCATCGTCGACGGTGCTGGCTCCAAGGAGGCCATCGCCGAGCGCGTCGCGCAGATCAAGGCCCAGATCGAGGAGACCTCCTCTGACTTCGACCGTGAGAAGCTGCAGGAGCGTCAGGCCAAGCTCGCCGGCGGCGTGGCAGTCGTCAAGGTTGGCGCTGCGACCGAGGCAGAGCTCAAGGAGAAGAAATCGCGCATCGACGACGCACTGCAGGCAACGCACGCAGCAGTGGCCGAGGGCATCGTCGCCGGTGGCGGCTGCGCTCTGGTCAACGCCATCGGCTGCTTGGATGCTGTAGAGGCCGCAGATGACGACGAGAAGGTCGGCATCGCGATTATCCGCAAGGCCTGCGAGGCTCCGCTGCGCGCTATCGCAGAAAACTCCGGCTTCGAGGGCTCTGTTGTGGCCGAGAAGGTCAAGAACGCCGAGGCAGGCTATGGTCTCAACGCCGCCAACGGCCAGTACGGCAACATGATTGAGATGGGCGTCATCGACCCGGCCAAGGTCACCCGCTGCGCACTGCAGAACGCCGCGTCTGTGGCCGCGATGATTCTCATCACAGATGCCACTGTTACCGACGCTCCTAAAGACGGCATCGATCCGTCCGAGCTCGCCGGTATGATGGGTGGTGCTGGCGGCGGCATGATGTAGGCTGCTGCGCTTAAGCGCCAACTGCTCTAACCGCGTGTATCGCAGGACCCTGCCCGCTTGTGGCAGGGTCCTGTTTTTGTTGCCACTACCAGCGCTTTTGCGCTTTGTAAGGCGTTGGCCAAGAAACTTTGCGCTTGGCCAAAATAGTTCTTGCCTTAGCCAAATTTGTCCCGTAATATATTCGCTGTTGTCACGCAACAGGGGGTTGTAGCTCAGCTGGTTAGAGCGCCGGCCTGTCACGCCGGAGGTCGCGGGTTCGAGCCCCGTCAATCCCGCCAA
>CAYQLX010000082.1:0-7254 GCA_964418305.1 uncultured Coriobacteriaceae bacterium
TAGCGCTGAAAGGCGATGTCTTTGATGACCTCTGCGGCGATGATGAGGCCGGCGACGCTGGGAACGAAGGGCACAGAGCCCGGCGCTATGCCGCGGCCCTTTTGCTCTGCGCCGGGCGTGTCTTGATCGAGCTTGACAGGCGGCTCTTTGGAATAGACGCATTTCATGTGCTCGATGCCGCGCTTGCGTAGCTCCTTGCGCATGACCTTGGCCAAGTGGCATATGCTCGTCTGCGAGATATCCGCTACCTCGAGCTGCGTTGGGTCAAGCTTGTTGCCTGTGCCCATGCAGGCTATGTGACGTGTTCCTGCGGCGTGCGCAGCGCAGGCGATGTCGAGCTTGGCCGTCACGGTGTCTATGGCGTCTATCACGTAGTCGTAGCTTGTAAAGTCGAACTCGTCGCGTGTCTCGGGCAGGTAGAAGCAGTCGTGCTTGGTGACGATGCAATCCGGGTTGATGGATTTGATGCGCTCTTCAACCACGTCCACCTTGCGCTTGCCGATGCTGTCCCAGGTGGCGATGATCTGACGGTTGAGGTTGGTGAGAGATACCTCGTCGTTGTCCACGACATCGATTGCACCAACGCCAGCGCGTGCCAGCGCCTCTACGGCAAAGCCGCCCACACCGCCCACGCCAAAGACGATGACGCGTGCGCCCTTGAGGCGCTCGATGCCATCTTGGCCCAAGAGCAGGGCCGTGCGTGAGAACTGGTCGAGCATGCTGAATCCTATCTGCCTACCTGCGTAATGGGTTTTATGCGGCGAGTATGCTATCAGAATTCCTTACACGAACCTAAACGTTTCCTTAATTCTTCTTTAAATAGATAGTTCGCTTATGGTATGGCTTGTCAAACGCGTGTTAACTTAACTTTTATGAGTTTGAGAGAATACAAGACAACACCAATTGCAACTAAAATCGGCGCCGTGGGTGGCGCCGTTTTGAGCATGGCGCTCTGCGCTGCTCTTGCCATGCCGGCTGTTTTTGCGTGCAACGCATCAAATAGCTCTGAGGCCTATGCCAGCCCGGCACAGTCGCGCGTAAAAAAGACAGCCAAAGCATCCAAAATCGTGAACAAGCACCGTCACGTCCACAAGAAAATCAAGGTACCCACAAGCAGCAACCTCAAAAGCTATGCCACCAGTGATTCCAAGGCTGTTTACTACTACGTGTGCAAGTGTGGCAAGAAGTACGAGGAAACATACACTCATGGCTACAAGTGGACCTTCAGTCTCGAGTCGATCAAAAATCGCAACGCCGGCAAGCCAAAAGGAGGCATCGCCTTTACCGGCTCGTCGCTGTTTTCAAATTGGGACAGCTTAGCTTGTGACATCAAAAACGCCTATGGCTACCCCGCGAACAAGGTCTACAACATGGCCTATGGCGGTAATGGCGCTACAAGGTGGGTGCAAGACGAATACGTGGACGCTGTGGCAGCGCTCAAGCCCAGTGTCGTGGTGGTATCGGGCATTAATACCCTGCGCGTCAGGTACGAGACGGATGACAGACCCGACGCATATGCGGCAAGAAAGACGGCAAGGCTCGTTAAGAAATACGTTGTCAAACTCAAAAAGAGGATACCTGGCGTGAAGGTGCTGGTTGTAGGCGGTATCAAGACCCCTGCAGACTACGAGGATGCCTTTGCGGACGACTCTCCGTTCACAAACTGGAACCGCATCGACAGGTACAACCGCATCCTTAAAAGAAAACTTTCCGGTTGCAAGAACGTGCGTTATATGGACATCCAGCGCTTCTTCATGTCAAGAGTCAAGAACAGCAGCGGTGCCTTGGAGCTGTGCTTCTATTGCGATGGAAAGCGCCTCAGGAACACCAAGAGCCTTAAATCGGCATCCCAAATCTCCATGTCAAAGTGCCTCTATGGCAAAATCGTCAACCCGTACTTCAAGCCTGACCTGCGTCATCCCGCGGCGCTGTCGTACACAAAGGTATGGCTGCCCAACGTGGGAAAGAAGGCTGTCAACATGGCGCGCAAGGCCGCCAAAGAAGGTCGCTTAAAGCAAGTGCGCTAGAATCGTCTGTCTACATTGTTGTCAGACGGACGAAAGGGGCCTGTAGTGGCACGCCTTTTTGGAACCGACGGCGTTCGCGGCGTCGCGGGCAAGGACCTCACCTACGATTTGGCGGTGGCCTTGGGCCGCGCTGCGGTGAGCAAGCTGGGTGGACGCATCGTCATCGGACGCGACACACGCGTGAGCGGCCCTATGCTGGAAGAAGGTCTGCGTGCCGGCATCCAAGCGCAAGGCGGGCAGGCGCCTGTTCTCTTAGGCGTGATTCCTACGCCGGGCCTTGCTTGGTACACCGTCAAAGAGGGTTTTGACTGCGGCATCATGATTACCGCCAGCCATAACGCGCCGGAGTACAACGGCATCAAGTTCTTTAGCTCGGCCGGCTTCAAGCTTCCCGACGACGTCGAGGATCAGATGCAGGCCGTCGTAGAGGAGCTGCTGGGGCAACCTGCAGCTGCACCGCAGCCGGGCATAGAGGTCGCAGACGCGGCACAGCAGTTTGTCGATTATGACATCGCCCCGCTCGTCAAGGCGGGTGTGAGGCTTGATGGCCTCAAGATCGCGCTTGACTGTGCCCATGGCGCATCGTGTGCCACCACCCCGCTGGCTCTTGAGAAGCTGGGCGCGCAGGTGGTTAGTATCAACACAGATCCAGACGGCTCCATCATCAACGTCGATTGCGGCTCTACGCATCTGGGGCCGGTGACAGAGCTCATGCGCCAAAGCGGTGCGGATGTTGCACTCGCCCACGATGGCGATGCGGACCGTCTGCTCGCTGTGGCACCCGACGGCACCGTTTGCGACGGGGATTTTATCCTGGCCATTTGCGCTAAGGACATGCAAACGCGCGGCATCTTGGAGCAAAACACCGTGGTGGGCACTGTCATGGCCAACCTTGGCTTCATGCAGGCCATGGAGCGCGAGGGTGTGGACGTGGTGTGCACCAAGGTGGGCGATCGCTATGTCTTGGAATCCATGCAAAAGCTGGGCGCCGTGATAGGCGGCGAGCAATCCGGCCACGTGATTAACTTGCGCAACAACACAACAGGCGACGGCCTTGCCACCGCGTTGATGCTCCTTGGCGTCATCGCGCGCAGCGGCAAGAGCCTTCAAGAGCTCATGGGCATCATGCGCAAGCTGCCGCAATCGCTGGTAAATGTGCGCGTCAAGGACAAGGCGCTCTATGACCAGGACCAAGACATCGCCGCTGCTCAAGCGCACGTAGAAGAGCAGCTTGCCGGCTGCGGACGCCTCCTAGTGCGCCCTAGTGGCACCGAGCCGCTCATCCGCGTCATGGTGGAGGCGCCAACCCAAGAGCAGGCAGACCTTCTGGCCAACCAGCTCGCAGATGTCGTGAGGCAGCGCATAGGGGAGTAGTGTTCCTGCACGCACGCGTGCGTGTGCGCCAGCGGCGGCATAAAGGCAGTTCGCAGCGTCCCGTTGTTTGCAAAAAAACGCCACGACGAATGCTGCGCGGCTATAATTAGCGCCCGCTAACTCTCTGTTCTCTGGCAAGCATCATGCAGTTAACGCTATACTCGGTTGGTGAAGTTTTCTTTGGGCCATCGTGGGTGACCCTTTTGCTATAAGGAACGCCCGTGCTTTACGACATTAGCTTCGATATCGCGTCTATCATCTTGACCTTGGGTCTAATCCTGACCCATTGGTTGCGTCGCAACTACCCTACCAAGGAGACAAGGGTCTTCTTTGCCATGGCCATGGCAAATGTCTTTGGCAGCGTCTTTGATATCCTCTCGTCTGTGGCTATCTCGTATTCGTCGATGGTGCCGCCGTTGCTCAACTGCGCCTTGGTTGCCGCTTATCACGTGTGCAACTCCGTGGTGGCAATTACCTTCTTGCTCTATGTGGTCTCCATTACCGGCAACTTTGCTAGATGGATGTCGCTGCGCAAGATTGCCTATGGGATCTTCGACGTGGTTGTGGCGCTGATTGTGACTACGCCGGCAACACATCTGCTCTTCTACTTCTCCGCCGAAGGCGCCTATTGCCACGGCCCCTTGTTTGAGATTCTCTACGTGCTCGACTTTGCCATCATCATCATGGCTATCGCGTGTTTGGTTGGCTCGATTGGCAAACTGAATGACTTCCAGATCATCCCGCCCATCGTGGCATGCTTCGTGGTCCTTGTGGCGTCGATTGTCAATGCGGCGTTTCCTGCGTTGCTACTTCAGTGCTTCTCCATCTCGCTCGTCTTGACCTTGGTTTACGGCGCAATGGAGTCCAACAGCGAGTTCATGTTCTCTGGCACGTACTGCTTTAACTACCGTGCCTTCAGGGATCAGATGAACCGCCGCATCAAGCGCAGCGAGACCTTTGCCGTCGTGGGCGTGTGCCTGCGCGACTTGTCCTACCTCGACGGTGTCATGGACTATAACGTCTACCAGGCGCTCTTTATCAGCATAGGCAACGCCTTGGGCAAGCGCTTTGGACAGCGCAATGTCTTTAGGCTGCGCAACGACTACTTTGTCGTGATGTGCTCGATTGCCAATGAGAACAAGGTAGTGTCCCAGATTATGGAGGTTCTCAAAGAGGTTGAGCAGCCATCTGGCTGTGACTTTGCGCTCAACCCGGGCTTTGCGATTATGCGCCACCCGGGCGTCGTACAAAGTGGCAAGGAAGCCGATGACATGATGGTGTCGGCACTCGACAGCTGCATGTCAAACGCCGCAGACCTCGTGAGCACCGTGGACGGCAAGATGTTAGCTGTTCACCGCCGTCAAAGCGAGGTGGCGCTTGCCCTGCGCGACGCCATCGCCAACCATCGCTTTGAAATGCGCTATCAGCCCATTCGCGACGTGCGGACGGGTAGGTTTGACTCCGCCGAGGCCCTGATCAGACTCATCGACCCAGCCCTCGGGTTTATTAGTCCGGATGAATTCATTACCCTGGCCGAGTCAAACGGCATGATTCTCGAGATAAGCGATCAGGTTCTAGACATGGTCTGCCGTTTTTGGAAGGACGCCGGCCTAGCAGATCTGGGTGTGGAGTGCATGGACATCAACCTGTCTGCTGTGCAGTGCACCAGGCCAGGCATGGCCGACAGCATACTCGCTACGCTCAAATGTCACGGGGTGCCGGCAAGCGCCGTGTGTATGGAGGTGACCGAGACCGCCATCCTCAACGACAAGGCCACCACAAACGACAACCTCGCCAAGCTGCACGACGCCGGCGTGCGCCTTGCGCTCGACGATTACGGCACGGGTTACTGCTCTGCCACCAACCTCTTTGAGTTGCCCATCGACGTCGTCAAGGTGGACAAGTCGGTGCTGTGGGGCGCTATGCAAAATGCCAACGCCATGGCCGTGCTCGAGAATGTCACGTCGATGTGTCATTCGCTGGACAAGCTCATCGTGACAGAGGGCGTCGAGACGCAAGAGATGGTCAACGTCTTGGAGCTCTTGGGCGTCGAGCATCTGCAGGGCTTTATCTACTCCAAGCCCTTGAGTGAAGACGAGTACCTGGAGTTTTTGCGCCAACATCAAGACGACGAATGCAGTCGCTGGTGCCAATCGCGCTTTATGAAGCTGTCTGCCGATCTGTCGCTCGAGCAGCTGGCCCAGGCGGGCGGCGCTGCAGGCAACGAGCAAGCGTAACCTGCAGCGGCTGGGTCCTAGTAGCCCAGATCCTCGCCGACCATGATGACGTTGATGCGGCCCTCGTGGCGCGAGAAGCGCGTGATCAAAAACTGACAGCAAATCGTGTCCATGCACTTGCAATCAAAGCATTTGCCCTTGCTCTTGCAGGGGGTGGTCAGGTCGAAACGCTGCGCGTTGGTGGGTGCGGCTACGTTGCGTGCGCGCTTCATGGCGCTGTCTAGATCCGGGCAGACCTTGTTCATCCCCACGATGAAGAGCACTTGCTTGGGACCTTGGGCGATGCAGGACACGCGGTTGGAGTTACCGTCGATGTTGACGATGATGCCGTCGTCGGTCATGGCGTTGGCGCTCGTGATGAAGACGTCCGAGTCATAGGCGGCTAAAAGCTCGGCGCGCGGGTCCATGCTGCCGTGGCCCAAGAAGTTGTAGTCTCCGTCTTGAAGGGCCTTAACCAGGCCAATCTCATGCGCGCTTTGGCAGCCGCCGATGCTTACGGTGCTACCCTCTTTAATGAACTCAAGCGCCTTGGAAAGCGCCTCGTCTTTAGTGGCTACGTAGCATGCGTTCATGTTGCGACTCTTCAGACCCTCTACGACCAGTTGCCCTAAGAGCTTGTTGCGCTTTTTGGTGTTTGCGTCCATGTCTCTCTCCGTTTCTTTGCGTATACCGCCTGCCTGCGGCGGCTTTGTTGTCTCTTTGTGCGTCAATGATACTCGAGCAATAGGTAGGTGAGCCGCACCTATGTGCCGTCCAAGGCTGTCAAAGGAGCTTTTGGCGGTTTTATCCAGTCATGCTTTCATCGTAAAACAACGCTTTGACCTGCGATGATTTAGTTGTCTATCTTTCAGCGCATGGAGCTTTAACACAGCTGAAACCAAAACGTGAATCTGCTGTTTAGAATGTGTCGAAGCGGGAGATTGCTGTATGCCCGCTTATATCCAATTGACTTCCCAAAGGGGGAACAAGATGACCTACGCACAGAGGGTTCTTGAGCAGATAAAGGTCCGCGACGCCGACCAGCCCCTGTTCATCCAAGCAGTTGAAGAGGTTCTGAGCACGCTCCAGCCCGTTTTGGACGCTCATCCGGAATACGAGGAGGCAAAGCTCCTCGAGCGTATCACCGAGCCCGAGCGCGTGATTATGTTCCGCGTTCCTTGGTTTGATGACGAGGGCAAGCCCCAGGTCAACCGCGGCTATCGCGTCGAGTTCAACTCGGCCATTGGGCCCTACAAGGGTGGTCTGCGCTTTAACTCCACCGTTAACCTGGGCATGCTCAAGTTCCTGGGCTTCGAACAGATTCTCAAGAACTCGCTCACCACGCTGCCCATGGGCGGCGGCAAGGGCGGCAGCGACTTTGACCCCAAGGGCAAGTCCAACAATGAGATCATGCGCTTCTGCCAGTCCTTTGCGACCGAGCTGCAGCGCCACATCGGCCCCGACACCGACGTCCCCGCTGGCGACTTGGGCGTGGGCGGCCGCGAGGTTGCTTACATGTTTGGCCAGTACAAGCGCATCCGCAACGAGTTCACCGGCGTTTTGACCGGCAAGGGCTTGGAGTTTGGCGGCTCTTTGGCCCGCACCGAGGCCACCGGTTACGGTCTGGTCTACATGGT
>CAYQLX010000083.1:0-7209 GCA_964418305.1 uncultured Coriobacteriaceae bacterium
CGGGCCTTGGCCTCGGGGCGCACGCCAAAGCCGATGATGATGGCGTCGGAGGCACCTGCCAAGATGACATCCGTCTCTGTAATGCCGCCAACGGCGGAGTGGATGATGTTGATGCGGACTTCGGACTGATCCATCTTGGCCAGGGCATCTGCCAAAGCCTCGATGGAGCCTTGGACGTCGGCCTTGACGATGAGGTTGAGCTCGGCGAGCTTGTCTTGCTCCATGCGTGCAAAGAGGTTGTCCAAGCTAACGTGGGACTTCTGCTCTTGAGCGGCCAAGCGGGCCTTGAACTCGCGCTCCTGCGCGAGCTTGCGGGCGTCGGACTCCTCCTCGAAGACGCAGAACTCGTCGCCTGCGCCCGGGACAGCGCTCAGGCCCAAAATCTCAACAGGATCAGACGGCTTGCACTCGGTGATGTTGTTGCCCTTGGGGTCAATGAGCGCGCGCACGCGGCCGTAGGTCATGCCGGCAACAAGGCTGTCGCCCACATGCAGGGTACCGCGCTGGACGATGACGGTGGCCACGGGGCCGCGGCCCTTGTCCAGGTTGGCCTCGATGACAAAGCCGCTTGCCGTTGTATCCGGGTTGGCCTTGAGCTCCAAGACCTCTGCCTGCAGGATGATCGTCTCGAGCAGATCGTCGATGTTGATGCGCTTTTTGGCGCTCACCTCGACGAACATGTTCTTGCCGCCCCACTCCTCGGGGATAATGCCGTGCTCGGAGAGCTCGGTCTTGACGCGCTCGGGATTGGCGCCGGGTTTGTCGATCTTATTGATGGCAACCACGACGGGCACGTCTGCGGCCTTAGCGTGGTTGATTGCCTCGATGGTCTGCGGCATGACGCCGTCGTCTGCTGCGACCACCAAGACGATAACGTCGGTGACCTGCGCGCCGCGGGCACGCATCGCGGTAAAGGCCTCATGGCCCGGGGTGTCGATGAAGGTGATCTGCTGGCCGTTGATGAAGACCACTGATGCACCAATGTGCTGAGTGATGCCGCCGGCCTCGGTCGTGGCGACGCCGGTCTCGCGGATGGCGTCGAGCAAGGACGTCTTGCCGTGGTCGACGTGACCCATGACGGTGACCACAGGCGGGCGCGGTTTGAGATCAGACTCGTCGTCGTAGAAGGTAAACGACATCTCCTCTTCTTGGGACACGATCTTGACCTCGCGGCCCAAGTCATCGGCGATGAGCTCGATCAAGTCATCGCTCATGGTCTGGGTGAGCGTCAGCGGCGTGCCCAGCAGGAACAAGCGCTTGACGATCTCGTTTCCGGGGACCTCGAGCAGCTCTGCCAGCTCGCCTACCGTAGTGCCACTCACAACCTTAACGACGCCCACGGCGATGCCGGTGCGCTCAGCCTCTTTGATTGCCTCTTCCTCGGCCTTCTTGGCTGCCTCGGCTGCGCGGCGCTCTTTGCGCTTCTTGCGACGGCCCTTGGACTCGTGCTCGGCCTCTGCCACAGCGGCGCGTGCCTCTTCAAGCACCTTATCGCGCTGGAGCTTCTCGGCCGCGACGGCCATCTGGCGATAGCGATCGTCCTCGGACTGGTCATCCACAGATACCTCGGGCTTGCGGCTCTTCTTCTTTTTCTTGGAGTTGCGCTCGTTTTGCTCTTCGCCCTTGCCGCGCGACTTGGCGCCACCCTTAGCGGCGTCCTTGCTCTCACCGGCCTTGCGCTTGGCGTTGGCGGCATCGGCCTTCTCTGTGGCAAGGCGATCGTTCTCTGCGGCAATCTGAGACAGCAGGCCGTCAAAGACGGATGCAGGCTTCAGGCGCTTAGCCTCGCGCTCGGCCTCCTTGGCCTCCTCCTCGAGGCGCTTTTTCTCGGCAAGCTCGGCGTCGCGGCGGGCCTTCTCCTCCTGACGGCGACGACGCTCCTCCTCTGCAGCGGCCTTGTGCTCGGCCTCTATGCGGCGACGCTCCTCCTCTGCGGCGGCCTTGGCGGCTTCTTCTGCTGCCTTAGCCTCGCGCTCAATCTGGGCAGCGCGCTCTGCCAGCTCGGGCCCGAGCTGCTTGCGAATCTTATCGACGTATGCGTCGACAAGGGTGGACGCATGGTTCTTAGCGGGAATCTTCATCTCTTTGAGCTTGTCCAGAAGCTCCTTGGATGTCATCCCAAACTCCTTGGCCAACTCGTGTACGCGCATGCTTGCCATATAATCACCTTCCACTTCAGCGCAACTTCGCGCTTGTTGCGCGGATAGCGTCAAACTCCTTCGCGAGGCTTTGATATTCGTCTGCGCTCAGCCTCTTGCGCAGTTTCTTGTCGAACATCCGCTTCTTCACTGCTTGAGCAAAGCATGCGGCGTCTTGGCATACATAGGCACCTCTGCCAGCCGACTTGCCCTTGGCGTCAAGAAAGACCCGGCCATCGGGCGCCTTGACGACCCTAACAAGATCAGCGCGCGCCGCCTGCGTTTGGCAGGCGATGCAGGTGCGGATGGGTGCCTTGCCTGCCATCTAGATCAAAGACTCCTCGTCGCTTGCATGCACGCCGCAGAAGCGGGAGTCAGGACGCGCGTGGTTGCGGCAGCGAACGCCGTCTGCGTTGACGTGCTCGCAGCGCATGTCGCCGCTCTCCTCCGCATCGTCATCGTCGTCGTCCACAAGCGAGCCGCCAGTACCCTGCAGCATATCGCTGGTAACGATGCTGGCCGACTTGATGTCGATGTGCCAGCCGGTCAAACGCGCAGCAAGGCGTGCATTCTGGCCCTCTTTGCCGATGGCCAGCGAGAGCTGGTCGTCGGGGACGATGACGGTGGCATAGTGGGTGTCTTCGTCGATGATCACACGGCTCACCTTGGCCGGGGACAAGGCGTTGGCCACGTAAATGGCCGGATCCTCGTTCCACTGGATGACGTCGATGCGCTCGCCGCGCAACTCAGAGACAACCATGCGGATGCGGGAGCCCTTGGGGCCCACGCAGGCGCCCACGGGATCGAGGTTGGACTCGCGCGACCAGACGGCGATCTTGGAGCGAGCGCCAGCCTCGCGGGCGATGGACTTGACCTCGACAACACCGTCGTAAATCTCCGGCACCTCGAGCTCGAGCAGGCGGCGGATCAGATCCGGGTGAGTGCGGCTTACAACGATGGCGGGGCGAGAGGCCTCATGACGGTTAGAGCCGCCCTCGGGGTTGGGCTCGCGCACGTCAACGATCAGAGCCTTGAGGCGCTGGTTGTGCTGGTAGTACTCACCCGCGGGCTTCTCGTTGCGCTCGGTGCCGCCGTTGCGGCCGTCATAGTGCGGAAGCTCGGCCTCAACGCCGTCACTAATCTTGACGATGGTGAAGTCAGGCGTGGACTGCAAAACAGTGCCAGTGATGAGCTCGCCCTTGCGCTCGACGAACTCCTTATAGATGTTGGCGCGCGCTGCGTCGCGGACAATCTCGTTGATGACGCGCTTGGCGCTTTGGGCAGCGATGCGGGAGACGTCGTCAGGCGTGACGTCGTGCTCCTCATAATCCTCGTAATCGCCCGTCTCGGGGTCTTCCTCGCCGATACCAACCATCTCGTACACGTAAATCTTGCCCGTGTTGCGATCGATGGTGACGCGAGCGTCCCAGTCGAGCTTCAAAATCTTCTCATAGCTCTTGGCCAGCTCCTGCTCCAGGCGCTCCAAGACGTCGTACTCGTCGATATTGCGCTCCTTGGCGAGGTCTGCCAATGCTCCGATCAGTTCTGAAGACATAGTGTGTTCCTCCTGTCCAGATGCCTACTCGGCATCGTCTTTACTCTTCGAGCCGCTTTGCGAGAAATCGATGCGGCCCACGATGTTTGCTTTCTTAATCCTGTCGAGCGCAACCAACTTGCGCTCGTCGCCGTCTTCGACGACGACTGCGTCTCCCTCTACGCCCACGAGCACGCCCGTTTCCTTGGTGCGCGCCTCTCCAGACTTGAGGTAGATCACGACGTCCTCGCCAGCAAAGCGCTCGTAATCGCTCACCTTGCGCAGCGGACGATCGATGCCGGGAGAAGAGACCTCTAAGACAAACGACCCTGCAAAGGGATCAAGCTCGTCAACTGCGGCGTCCACCCATTCACGGGCCGCTGCCAGCTGGTCGAGGTTGATGCCCCCTTCTGGCGTGTCAAGGCAGACGCGCAGGATAGGGTTCTTCTTCGTTCCGGCCACCTCTACAGTGACCAGCTCCAAGCCGTTGCTGTCTGCCAGCGGCTCGAGCACCTCGATGAGCTTCTCTGCTTTAGTTGCCATGTAGCCCTTTCTTCCCCATAAAACCAAAGAAAGCGGGCAATGCCCACTTCCTCCTTTTGACGGCATCTTTAGCATCCCAGCGGTTTGAAAACCATACTGTGCCCTGTGGGCTCTGCACCTTCGCGCAGAAATGCAACTGATTATTTATACCAGATTTTGCCTTGACTTTCCAGCTGCGCACGTAGACGGGAGGGTGCGCATGCAACGCACCCTCCTAGTCATTTATGCATGTCCAGCCGCTAAAGCGAGAACGGCTATCTAATTGGCGACCACGTTCACAACGTTTCCGGCGACGATGGTCTTGCGCACGGTCAGCCCCTCGATCTTGCTGGCAACAGCGTCGAGCGCTGCTTTGACGATCTCTTCCTCGCTGGCGTCTACGGCTGTGAGAATCTTTGCGCGGACCTTGCCCTTGACCATGACGGCGCGCTCCACCTCGTCGGCTTGAATGAGTGCCTCGTCAAAGGCGGGCCACTCTTGCTCGCACACGCTGCCCTCTTGGCCCATCACGTTGTGCCAGAGCTCCTCGGCCCAGTGCGGAGCGATGGGAGCCAAGAGCTTGACGATGACCTGCGCTACCTCTGTGTCGAGCGCAGCCAGCTCATCGTCTGCCTTGCGGCTTTCCAGAGCGTTGAGACGCAGGTACGAACTTGCCGCGTTGACGAGCTCCATGATGGCGCTGATAGCCGTGTTGAACTGATTGCGAGCAAAGTCCTCCTCGACCTTGGCGGCAACGCGATGGCGCTCGCGCAGTAGCGTCTTTGCCGATGCTGCCGCGTCGTCTTTGGCGTCGGGGCTATAGAGCGTCTGCTCGCCGGCCTTGCCAGAGAGGTCGCAGACAGCGCGCCATGCGCGGTTCAAGAACTTGTGGATGCCCGCCAGGCCCTTCTCGTTCCAGAGGAGCTCTTTGTCGGGCGGAGCCATGAACAGGATGCAGGCGCGCACGGCATCTGCACCGTAGCGGTCGATCATGCTCTCGGGCGACACGACGTTGCCCTTGGATTTGGACATGACGTCGCCGTGCTCGTCGAGCACCATGCCCTGGCACAGCAGGTTGGTAAACGGCTCGTCAAAGCTCAGCATGCCTTGATCGCGCAGGACCTTGGTATAGAAGCGCGAGTAAAGCAGGTGCAAAATGGCATGCTCGATGCCGCCGATGTACTGGTCCACCGGCATAAAGCGATCCACCGCCTCCTTATCAAAGGGCTTGGTGTTGTTTTTGGGATCGGTGTAGCGCATGTAATACCAGCTGCTGCAGGTGAAGGTGTCCATCGTGTCGGTCTCACGGCGAGCCGGCTTGCCGCATTTGGGGCAAGTGCACTTGACGAACTCATCATGCGTGGCCAAAGTCTCACCGGCAGATAGGTCGATGTCCTCAGGCAAGCGCACGGGAAGGTCCTCTTCCGGGACGGGCACGACGCCGCAGTCCGGGCAGTGAATAGCGGGGATGGGGTTGCCCCAGTAGCGCTGGCGGCTGATGAGCCAATCGCGCAGGCGGAACTCCACCTTGCGCTTGCCGCGGCCCATCTTCTCAAGCTCGGCCACGATAGCGGCCTCTGCCTCGGAGTGCTTGCCACCGGTCAGACCCGTGAACTTGCCGGACTGCACCAAGATGCCCTGCGCGTCCATGGCCTCGTCCCAATCGACCGATGTCACGACGCGTCCCTGCTCGTCTTTGAGCTGCTCGTACAGTGGGTCGTCTTCCTTGACGATGATGGGCACGATGGGCAGATCATATTTCTTGGCAAACTCAAAGTCGCGCTGGTCGCCGCAAGGCACGGCCATAACAGCGCCAGTGCCGTAATCGGCAACAATGTAATCGGCAACCCAAACGGGCACCTTGTCGCCGTTGACGGGGTTGACCACATAGCGGCCGGTAAAGGCGCCGTGCTTTTCCTTAGCGCCTTGCGCGCGCTCAACAGCGGTAATTTTCTTGGCGTCTTCCACGACCTTCATGACAGCAGCCTCATACTCAGTGCCCTCGACCAAGCCCTTAAGTATTGTGCTCTCGGGCGCCAGCAGGAAGAAGCTGCAGCCAAAGAGCGTGTCTGCACGCGTGGTAAAGACGGTGAGGAGCTGATCATCGGTTGGCTGCTCAGGGACAGAGCCGTCTGCATCGCAAAGCGTGAAGGTAACCTCGGCGCCCTCGCTTCGGCCAATCCAATTGGCCTGCTGCTGCTTGACGCGATCAGGCCAGCCGTCCAGCTGGTCGAGGTCGTCCAAGAGCTCTTGAGCGTAGTCGGTAATCTTGAGGTACCACTGGGTCAAGGGGCGCTTTTCAACCTCGGAGTCGCAGCGCCAGCAGCGTCCTTCCGTCACTTGCTCGTTGGCAAGAACCGTCTGGCACCCAGGGCACCAGTTGACGGGGTTGTTGCGGCGCTCGACCAAGCCCTTCTCCCAGAACTTGAGGAACATCCACTGGCCCCAGCGATAGTACTCGGGGTCGCAGGCCACGACCTGACGGTCCCAGTCATATGAAAAGCCCATGCGCTTGAAGCTGGTCTTTTGTGTGTCGATGTTGGCGTAGGTCCACTTGGCAGGGTGGCTCTTGTGCTTGATAGCAGCGTTCTCGGCCGGCAGGCCAAACGCGTCCCAACCCATGGGATGCAAGACGTCATAGCCCTTCATGCGCCAGTAACGAGCCATCACGTCGCCGATGCTGTAGTTGCGGGCATGGCCCATATGGATATCACCCGACGGATAAGGGAACATCTCTAGGATGTACTTGGTTGGGCGGTTGCTGTCGTTATCAACCTTGAAGAGCTTATCGTCTTCCCAGACCTTCTGCCACTTGGGCTCGATTTCTGCCGGGTTGTATTCGGGCATCATCGCATCAGACATAGTGAATGACCTTTCGAGCTATTAAAAACGTGCCGTTCATGATAACGCAGTATCAAGCGCTGAACAAAAGCTCAAACGCCATCGGCAGTGTCTTATAGACGGCGAGAGCCCCCGGTCGGACCAGCGACGCCCTACTCTCCCGCAGCCTGGCGC
>CAYQLX010000084.1:0-3247 GCA_964418305.1 uncultured Coriobacteriaceae bacterium
ATGCGCCACAAGAGAATTGCAGCCTCACGCCTTACGCTTCTTGGTAGTACGCCTCGAGCTTGGGGCAGCATGCGACAAAGACGCTTTCTAGCCCTGGGTCAAACTGCGATCCCATTCCCTCGAGCATGACCTGTCGCGCCTTGTCAAAGCTCATGGGCTCTTTATAGCAGCGCTTGCTCACCAGCGCGTCGTAGACGTCGGCCACGGCCATGATGCGCGCCTCGACAGGTATCTGCGTGCCCGCCAAGCCGTCGGGGTAACCACGTCCGTCCCAGCGCTCGTGGTGATAACGTGCGATGTTGTAGGCCGTCGTCACGAAGTGCTCGTATTCCACGCCCTCGAGCAGCAGCTGGACCATCTCGCCGCTTTTTGTAGAATGCGACTTCATGAGCTGGAACTCCTCGTCGGTGAGCCTTCCTGGCTTGCACAGAATGTTGGAGTCAATCGATATCTTGCCTAGGTCGTGTAGCGGCGCCGCCCTCACGATGTCGGTGGCAAACTGCTCGTCAATCTGCGCATAGCCTTGCGCCACTACCTCATCGATGAGCAGGGCGATAACATCGCTTGTGCGCTTGACGTGGCCGCCAGTGTTGTTGTCTCGGTTTTCAATGATGTTGGCCATACCTACGGTGATCTTGCGCTGTATAGCTATGATCTGGTTCGTTTTCTGCTCTACTTCGGCGTTGAGCGTCTCGTTGTAGGCGGTCATGACATCCATGACCTTCTGCTCTTGGGTCGCGTCGCGCACGTCAAAGAGGTAACCCTGCTTTTTGCCGTCTTTGCGCATGGCTATATCGGTTACCTCGCACACGTAGGTGCGGTCATCCACTTGGTACTTCTTGGTGTTGCCTTCACCTGCGAGGTAAGCGTCAATCATCTGGTCGAACAACGGCTCGCTTTGAGGCAGTTTCTCGTCCACTATTTGCGTCTTGAGAAACGGCATGAGCTCGTAGGCTAGGTTGTTGCAGCTGAGGAACCTGCGGTCGCGGCCCAAGACAATAAACCCGCGGTTGCCTGCGTACTTTTGCTGCTGTGAGAGCACGCATGATATGTCGTGCATGTGCATGCGGTCGTATGACAAGGCGATACCTATGCCGCAGGCTGTGTACAGGTACGGCAGTAGCGTGAAATCCACGTCGAGTGCTGTCTCCACCGCGTAGATGAGCACCAGCAGCACGGCGACGACCGAGTAGTTGTACAGCATGCGGCGCGAGTGCGTGCCTTTCTTAAAGCGCGCGTAGACCAGCACACCCACGATGGCCAAGACAACAACTACCAGGTAGATGTTGTGGTAGACCTTGAGCGGGCCTGCCGTGGCCTTGCTCACGCTGCCCGCGGCGGTTTGGGTTACCTCGAAGCTCGCGTAGTACATGCCTGTCCCGTATGAGGCCCAGACCATGAGCGCGTGGATAAAGGCGATGCCGTAACCTACCACCTTGATCCAGGGGCGCACCTTGAAGCCAAAGGAGTGCAGCATCGCAAAGAGGGTGACCATGAGCATGAGCGTGGAGTCTAGGTAGATGAAGCACATGGATAGCGATGCGGCATCCGGAGTGCTTACCCTGGATTTGAGCCAATAGCCCAAGACCACCAGCGGAATCAAGGTCAAGATCACGCAGGCATGGATGTTGATGTTCTCGTAGTTGCGCGCCGCGACGCCCATAAGCGTCATGACAGAGAGGATGAGGCACAGCCCGTATCCTATAGTCGCCATCTATCTACCTTCCCAATACCGGGCACACGTCCTTGCCTGCCCTAAAGCCCATATTTTACGCTGCTTGGTGTTCGCGCGCCCAGCTGGCAAACCACACGACGAGTACTGCGGCCACTCAAGGCAACGGATTGGGAAACAACCCGACAGTTGGTCGGGTTATCCGCGCAGGTCTATTATCCTTGGCAACAACCTAAAGGTGATCTTTGCGGGCAAGCCGGTTTGACGTGCCTCGCAGCAAGGAGCACACATGTTGCACACAGATGACCCGCAAGTAAGAAAGCTGCTGCTCAAGGGCAGCTTTGGCCTAGAGCGTGAGAGCCTGCGCATCACGCCCGATGGCCACCTTGCGCAAACGCCGCATCCCTTTTTGGGTGACGAGCACATCGTGCGCGACTTTAGCGAAAGCCAAGTGGAGATAAACACCCCGGTACTGGACAGCCCCGCTGCGGCTGTAGCCTGCTTGGAACATTACGACGATGTAATCCAACAAAAGCTCGCAAGCCAAGGCGAGCTTTTGTGGCCGTTTTCTAACCCGCCGTATATCCGCAGCGCGGCAGATATACCCGTCGCGCGCTTTGAAGGCAGCCAGGCGCACAAGACCGATTATCGCAACTACCTCGACGAACGCTATGGGCGCTACAAGATGACCTTTAGCGGCGTGCACTTTAACTACTCGTTTGCTCAAGAGCTGCTCGAGGCAGACTTCGCCGCCAGTGGACAGGACGACTTTGCCGCCTACAAAGATCACCTGTACCTGGACTTGGCACAGCAGTGCGTCGCCTACGGCTGGCTCATGACGGCCGTCACGGCGGCAAGTCCGCTCATGGACTCGTCATTTGCCGAGGACAAAGCCGGCTTTGACTTGTTCATGGGATTTGCGTCCCCGCGTAACAGTGAGATTGGCTACTGGAACTTCTTTACGCCGGTGCTCGACTACAGCAGCGTGGACGCTTACGCGCAAAGCATTCAAGGCTATATAGACGATGGCCTTATCAAAATCCCCAGCGAGCTCTACTATCCGATCCGCATCAAGCCTCGCGGGGAATACGGCCTTGAGGGCATGCGCGCAGGCAACATCAGCCACATAGAGCTGAGGATGTTCGACCTCAACCCGCTGTATCGTGCCGGCGTGGCCATCGACGACGTAACCTTCGCCCAGCTTTTCTTGGTGTGGCTTGCCTCTAAGCCGCCGCGCAGCCTGGATAAGAAGGCGCAGGTCCAAGCGGTGCAGAACTTCAAGAACGCCAGCCGATTCAACCTCAAGACGGTCAAGATCACTACACCTGACGGCAAGGTAGCCACCGTGGCGCGGGCCGCCCGCAATATCTTGGGCATCATGGCGGATTTCTATCGTGGCATAGGTGCTGGTCAAGATGTCATGGATTGCCTCGAGCGTCAGTATCTCAAGTTTGAAGATAGCTCCACACGCTATGCCTATAAGATTCGTCAGAGCTTTGGCGGAGGCTTTGTCGAGAAAGGGCTCGCTCTTGCGCGCAGCCGCCAAGACGCGGCGCTTGGGAAGGCTGGCTGCTA
>CAYQLX010000084.1:3347-7195 GCA_964418305.1 uncultured Coriobacteriaceae bacterium
CCAAACGACTCCTCAAACCTGATTGTCTCCAGAAAATTCAGCGTATTTCTGCGTATTAACTTGCAATTATCAAAACTGTGTCGCACCCTGCGTTATCTTGGAATAATGAGCTTTCTATATGCCTAGGAAAGGGGATTGCTCGATGAGACGAGGGACTATTTGCGCATGGGCTCGACGCACGGCGGCTCTGGCGTTTGCCGCGGTGGCTGTCGCAGCTTGCACTGCGCTGGCTGTGCCGTCTGCGGCGCTTGCGGCAGACAGCGTGGGCAGCGCATGCTACTACCCAACCAAGGATTCCAAGATTCCAAGAATGGTGCTCGGCACCTTTAACAGCGAGTCAAGCCTTCTCGATAAGGCACTGTCGTTTGCCAAAGACGGCGCTTACAAGGTTGTCATTACGCTTGAGCGCGATTGGAACACAAGGGACTACGGTACGATTGATATCCCCGCAAACAGCAACGTCGCCTTTAATCTCAACGGGCATATGATCGACAGGGATTTGGCAGATAGTTCCTACTACGGCGTAGGCAGCGGCGATGTCTTTACCGTGCACAAAGAAGCTACCCTCACCATAGAGGGCGGCACTGCGCAGTGTGAGCACAAGGGCACCTTTAGCAGTGACGGCTTGTTCTGGGAGAGCACCTCTAACGGCACAGATATCATCAAAGGCGGCCTTGTAGCCGGCGGCGCAAACGATTCCAACGAGCAAGGCGGCGGCATCACCAGCGTGGCAGAGGGTGCCAAAATCTACCTCAAGAACGTGACCCTTGCTGGCAACGTGGCAGATAATCTGTTGGGCGTTCATGGTATCGGTGCGGGCATCTACATCAACGGCAAGAACAGCTACCTCGAGCTGGACAACGCCAAGATCATGTACAACCACGCCGAGACAAGCGGTGGCGGTATCTATGTCAATGGCAACGACACCAAGATTGTCCTCAAGAACAAAAGTGCCATAAGCAACAACTACGCCGATTACCTAGGCGGCGGCATTTGCTTCATGGCCAAGAGGGGCTCGGTCTCTGTGACCGATAGCGCCATAAACGACAACAGCACCGGCGCATCCGGCGGCGGTATCTACGATTACTACGACGGCACAGAATTCAGCTTTGAGAACTCGCAGGTGTCAAACAATACCTGCCGCGGTGATTACAGCGGCCTTTATTCGGGAGCAAAGAGGGGCCTCGGCGGCGGTTTGTATCTAGAGGATGACGCAACGGTGACCTTGACCAAGGGCTCCAAAATCAGCGGCAACAAAGCGCGCGCTGGGGCAGGTATAAGCGCATATGAGGACGCGATTACTATCACGCTCGATGGTGCGAGCGTGATAGAAGGCAATACTGCCACAGGTAACGGCGGCGGTTTGCTGCTGGGAGACGATTACCAGTACCTCATCATGAAGGGCGGCTCCAAGATCTGTGGCAACACGGCCGGCGGCAATGGTGGCGGAATTACGGTCACCGCAAGTGACAGTATGGGTGAGGCAAACATCAGGATTCAGATGGAGGGCTCAAGCTCCATCTGCGACAACAGCGCGCAGGGCATGGGTGGCGCCCTCTACAGCGCCTTTGGCAACACGGACATGTTCTTTCACAGCTACCTGCATGTGTCGTCTGCCGACGGCACGGCCAGCATAACGGGCAACAGTGCCGCCAAAGGCGGAGCAATCTACGACGACGGCTCGCCCCTCGTGTTTACCGACGTCTCCATTACCAGGAACAGCGCTACTAAATGGTATGGCGGCATCTATGTCTACAAAGGCTGGCTGAGCGTTGGCGGCAAGGTTGTCATTGCAGAGAACTACGCAGGCAGCAAGAGCAGTAACTACGCGCAACGCGAGTCGTATGTCATAGCACCCAAGACGAGCAAGCTGCTTGAAGCAGGAAGCCGCATAGGCATCGACGTAGAGAACTTCTACGTCGCTACTCAGTACAAGAGCACGAGGTTCGTTAAATCCAAGGAATTCTTGGACAAGGTGGGCTTGGGCTTTAGCAGTATCTTCTTTAGTGACAGCGAAGGGTACAAGATTACCCGCGACGGTGACGAGCTCAATATCGAGGAAGGTAGGAGCAATCTCTTAGTCAGCATCTACGGTGCTTCAAACGAGCCTACGTACTTTGAGATTGCGTCTGGGCTTGATGTCAGCCTCGACAGCTCCAAGTATGCCAAGACCGGCTATAAGATTGACTACTGGGACGTAAAGGGTTTGGCCGATACCACCAAGCTCATGTGCGTAGACGGTAAGGTCGCATTCACCATGCCGGAAACCCATGTGGTTGTTCGCGCTCATTACGTGCCCATCCTCACAGGGATTGACCTCACGATAAAGGACGGCGCAAGTTGGGATGATTTGGGAGGCAGCGCTTCTGCCGCAGAGGTGACGGCCATACGCTTAAACGCCGCGCAAAGCGAGTCTTACGGCGTCTTTGCTAGCGACGATATCCGCAAGGCAGTTGTGGTCAAGAGCGTGGATGTGCAAACCGACGCAAATGGCGCCAAAAACGTGACCTACACTGTCGAGATTGATCGCGCTGTGCTCGACAGCTATGGCGTCTGCTATGACAGCGGGCAGGCGGTTACCCTTACGGCCTCCCTGCGCACTGGTTTTGCCGAGGCCTCTTTGGGATCTGCAACTGTTGAGCAAAGCGCAGATGGCAAGCTCCTCATAAGCGCCAGCGCTACGATTAGCAAGCCTGCAAGCGGTGTGGTAACCGTAGAGACTGTCAACGCCAATAAGGCAAGCAGTGCAGCGTTTGATGCTGTAGTGACACAGGTGGCCGATGTGAGCGACAGCGCGTCTGGCAGCGTAACGCTCACTGCCCCCGACGAGCCTGGCTGGACCTTTGTGGGTTGGGACAATCTGCCTCAGGGTGCCAAGGTTGGGGACAACTCCAACACCGTAACAATCTCTGGCAACGCGTCGGGCATCAAGCTCGTGGCGCTCTACACACCGTTGGCAAGCGCTGTGGCCTTCACGGTGGATAAGCCCCAGGTGGGAGAGGCATTCCCCACGAGCATCAACTCGCTGCTGGTTGCCGGTGCCGCCGAGCGTGACCTCACGGCTTACGTTAAGGACAGCCTCAAGGTGACTTGGACCAAGGCAGACGGTAGTGCCGTAGGTGATGAGGTAGAAGGCGACACCATCTACAAGGCCACGATCACCGCAACGGGTAAGGCACAAAGCTATCTATACGGGTACGACTCCTCTGTGCGTGTCACGGTCAACGGTAGAGATGCCGATGACGTCGAGCTTAACGCCGCATCTGAGGTGCAGAGCGTCTCCTATTACACAGTTACTGATGTTGATACGCGCTATGACGGTCTGGCTGTTAAGTACGTGACAGAATCCGTCTTTAAGGCAAGCGATATCAACAGCAGCCTGCCTAAGAGTGCCTGCTATCTGCTCAAGAACGGCGAGCTCAAGACAGCGGATGTCGATTGGGATACTGCGGGTATCGATACAACGCAAAAATCTGGGACCGTTGTCGTCAAGGGTAACTTCACCGATGTTTACGGCGATGCTCATGAAGTAAGCCAGGTCTTCGAGATAGTCGAGCTTGTCACTCCTGCCAAGGTCAAAGGCGTTGCAGCAAAGAAGGCTGGCAAGGGCAAGGTCAAGGTGACTTGGAACAAGCACAAGGCTCAGACAACGGGCTTCCAAGTGCGCTACGCCGCAAGCAAGGCTAAGGTCAAGGCCGGCAAGGGCAAGTCCGTCAAGGTTAGGGGCGCTACCAAGACGCAATGCGTGATTAAGGGTCTCAAGAGCGGCAAGAAGGTTTATGTACAGGTGCGCGCCTACAAGGTTGTTAAAGGTAAGACTTGCTACTCCGCTTGGAGCAAGGTAGCCA
>CAYQLX010000085.1:0-7168 GCA_964418305.1 uncultured Coriobacteriaceae bacterium
TGTCCATCCTGGCCGTCATGTACAAAGACGAAGCCGAGCACGGCAAGTTCGTGGGTTGGTACAACACGGTCATGTCGATCATGGGCGCCATCATGGCCTTCGTGGCAGGCATCCTAGCTGTGAATGGCTGGACGCACGCCTTCTGGGTCTACTACATCTCCATCCCTGTGCTCGTCATGCTCATTGTCTTCCTGCCCAGCATGAAGCCTGCCAAGGCAGCTGCTAGCGACGACAACTCTGACGCCACCGCCGAGACCGTCGAGGCCGGCTGGTGGAAACCGCTCATTCCGCTGACCGTCCAGGTCTTCTTCGCAGCGCTCGGCTTCTTTGTCTCGCTGTACATGGTGGGCCTCTACGTCACCGGCGCAGGCATCGGCGACGAAGCCTTCATCGGCACCCTCAGCTCTGTCTCCACCATCGCAACCGCTATCACGTCTGCTGTTTTTGGCACCCTGTACGCTAAGTTCAAGAACGCCGTCTACCTGCCGGGTCTGTTCATCATGGGCATCTGCTACCTGGTGATGAGCTTCTTCCCCAGCCAGGCCTGCGCGATGGTCTGCATCGCCTTGCTCGGCCTTCTGTGGCCCACGTACTTCTGCTACTTCTACACCCGCTGCACCGAGCTCGTCCCTGCCTCCAAGGCTGGCACCGCCACCTCTATCGTGGCACTCTCTGATGGCTTGGCTGCGACTCTTTGCTCCTACCTGCTCACCTTCTGCATGGGCATCACCGGCAGCGCAGTGAGCGCATGGGCAGTCCCCGGCGTCATCTTGATTGTCACCGGCGTCGTGTCGCTCGTAGTCTTCATGGGCAAGCGCGCCAAGAACGCCTAAACGCCGCCCGCAACAAGGCAAATCAGCTTGCCAGCGCTTGCCATATCCCTCCGGCATCCCCAGCGCAAGCAGGCTTAATGCAACCAGAGGGGGCCGGCTCAAATCTGACGCCGCCCCCTCATCTTCTTAGGAGCAAGCAATGACTTACGCAGATATCGTCATCAAAAGCACTGCCATCTTTACCGCGCAGACGCTTGGCACTGTGAGCGGCGCCGTAGTGATCTGCGGCAAGAAAATCGAAGCGGTCTGCACGCTTGAGGAGGCCCAAGCCTACATAGGGCCAAACACGCGCGTCATAGACGCAGGCGACAACCTGGTATGCCCCGGTTTCAACGACTCGCATACGCACTTCCTGCAAAACGGTGTGATGACCGACGAGGACTTTACCTTGAACCTTGAGGGCATCACCAACAAAGAAGAGGTGCTCGCCAAAATCAAGGACTTTGCCGCCGCGCACCCGGAAAACAAGTGGATTGTAGGATGCGGACTGAATTTTGACGACTGGGACGAGCAGCCCTGTCGCCAGATACTCGACGCAATCGTGCCCGATCGCCCCGTCTACATCGCAAGCTGGGACATGCACACCGGTTGGATGAGCACGCTGGCGCAGCAAGCAGCCGGCTACACCGACGACACGCCCGACCCTGAAGGCGGTTACCTAGGCCGCGACGCAGACGGTCATCTCAACGGCTTGGGTTACGAGCCTCCAGTCAACGACCCTGTTTGGGGCCTGGGCAACCTGTCCGCGGATATGGACCGAGCACTAGGCGGTAGCATCAACAAGTGCCTAGGCTTTGGCGTGACAAGCGCCGGCGTGGTATTCCCCTACGGCGGCATTCCGGAAGACGACACCATGCGCATCTTCAAGGAGTTCGAAGACGCGGGCAAGCTTCCCATACGCCTAACGGTGTTTCCCAAGGTCGAGCCAGGTCTAGCCGCAGCCAAGCGCTACGAACGCGAACTGACAAGCGAGCATTTGCGCTTTGGCGGCGTCAAGCAGATCGTTGACGGCGTGTGCGAGGCCCACACCGGCTACCTCACCGAGCCCTACGCCGATGACCCAACCACCTGCGGCGAGCCCACCATCAAGCACGACGAGCTCTTGGAGCTCATCCGCGAGGCAAACGCCAACAACTATCCGATACGCCTGCATGCCATCGGCAACGGTACCGTTCGCATGGTGCTCGACTGCTTTGAGCAGGTAGAGCGCGAGCAGGGCTTTAAAGGTTTGCGCAACTGCATCGAGCACATAGAGAGCTGCGCTCCGTGCGATATAGAGCGCTTTGTGAAACTGGGTGTAATCCCCTCTATGCAACCTATCCACTCCGTGCTTAACACCGACGGTTACCCCGAGCTTCTGGGACAGAAGTGGGTGCCCTACATGTGGCCTGTCAAATCCATCTTAGACACGGGTGCCATCTTGGCCTTTGGCACCGACGCACCCGTGTGGAACTTCAACCCAATGGAGGGCATCTATGCGGCAGTGACGCGCAAGCATCCCTGGGACGCCCTGCCCGAGGAAGGCTTCGTGCCCGAGCAGCGCATCACCGTGGCCCAGGCGCTGCAGGCCTACACCTACGGCTCTGCGCGCTCGGAGAGCTTCGAGGACAAGATCGGCACGCTGCATGCGGGCAAGCTAGCTGACGTTGTGGTCATGGACCGCAACCTGCTCAAAGTTGACCCGCAGGAGCTGCTCGAGGCGAAGGTACTCTTCACCATCATCGATGGACAGATCGTCTACGAGGGCTAGCCGCCCGTAATTTTGCCCGGCTTGTCGCGCGCAGGCCGGGCTTGCTTCTACTTAGAGGGGAGTGGCAGCCCTACCCCCTACCCGAAGGTCGTGTATTCGTACACAGTGAGCGCCGTCATGCCCACGGCCACAACCAGAGTAAGCACAATGCGCGCAGCATCTGACAGGCGGCCCAGCAGTTTAGTGCCAAGCGGATAGACAACCCACACAAAGAAGAAGAGCAGCGCGGCGATGAGCACGTCGTTCACGATCCACGCTTGCCCCAGGATGTTGCCCGGCAGCTGCGAGTTATCCCACAGCGGGTAGTTGCCGTATTGGTCCGGCTGGTTTTGGAGGAAACCCTGCGTGAGCTCGGCGCCCATGGCGACAAAGATGCTCACGATGAAGAAGTGGATGCCCGCGCGGATGCCGGACTGCCGCCATTTGATGAGCATGGCGCGATACGGCACCAGCACGATGGAGGCTACCACCACGCCCACGCCGTAAACGAAGAACGGATAGTTGATGTCGTTCCAGACGCCGGAGTTTGGATCCACGATGCCAAAGAAGTGGTCGTTGAAGAGGCAGTAGCCCCACTCGCACCAGTGGCCCACCACGCTAAAGATGCAGAAGTAGACCACCATGTCGCACCAAAAGCGCCAATCGCGCAGGCGCAGCATGCTCTTGCGCCAGATGTCGCGTATGCGAGCAGGCCGGGCCTGCACATTTTTGTCTGCCACAAGGGCCTCCCTCGCGTGGATCTAATTCGCTGCGCGGCCGGAAACGCGGCTCTCTGAACTGATAACTTCAGTCATTACCTTGCCGATGGCACGCGGAATCCCCACGACAAGCGCGTTACCCATACAGAAGGCGCGCTGACCGTCGGTCATGCCAGTATCTGTCCACCCCTTAGGGAACATCTGAATCTGGTCGAGCTCATCGGGTACGAGACGACGAATGCGGCCGCTATCGCCCTCAATGGCATGCTTCATGCGGCTAGCGCCACGCCCGCCCTCACCGGTAAGGATGGTACGCGCCGGTTTGTCCAGCGGGTCGGGCCATGCCATGGCGCCCTCCGAGTACATGTAGGTGAAGCCCTCCTTTGTGGTGCGCTCAAGCTTCTTGGCAGCTCGTTGCGCCTCCCATTTGGGGATGTCCTCCTCATCGATGAAGAACTGGTCAGGAACCTCGGAGTCCGAGACAACGATATCTGCCAACGTCGCGCGCGGACCGTCATAAGCAGCTTTGACTTTAGCTGTGAAAACTTTACCGCCCTGCATGATGCCGGCATTCTGGAATGGGGACACCTTGAGACCAACACCAAATCCCTCGGAGACATCAAAGGGTTCTCCTGAGACATCCACCACGGCAGTATCCGAGACCTGTTCCTCGACTGGGAAGGCCTTTGCCATAATGCCAGTAGACTTCAGCCTCTCTTCTGCATCCCAAGGCTCCTGGGTTTTCTCGCCATAGATGTAGACGCGGCGACGCTTCTGCGGCATGCCGTAATCGGCGGCGTTGATGACGCGCCACTCCACGCTATAACCCTTTTGGGCAAGGCAGGACAAAATAATGGCGAAGTCGCGGCCGCGCTGCTTGACAGGGCTTTTGAGTAGGCGGTCTACGTTTTCGAGGAGTAGATATTTGGGTTGCTTGAGGTGCAGCATGCGGTAGATGTCCCACCACAAGACACCCTTCTTACCCTCGATACCCTTGGCATAGCTCAGTGGCTTAGCCACCGAGTAATCCTGACATGGAAAGCCGCCGACGAGCATGTCGAAGTCCGGAATCTCGCGCTTCCCTGCTTCGTATTCGTCCAGCACTTTGTTGATGTCTTCGTTGACGCAAGTACCCTCGCCAAAACGTTCCTCATAGCAGCGCCACGCGAATTGTTTAGCGTCGCTTCCGGGCGGCTCCCACTGGTTCGCCCAGATGGTCTCGAACGGGCCCGCTGCGGGCATGTACAAGTCTTTTCGTTCTGGGTTGCTGTAACCCTCAAGTCCGAGGCGGAAGCCTCCTACGCCGGCAAAAAGCTCGGCTACTTTGATTTTCTCCTTGGCCATGGGGTGCTCCTTCGCATTCGATGTGCCGTCGGATTATCACGTTATTCAATATGTGTGACGCAAAAATATGTGCGATGCAAAACTCTACTCTAGGATCCCAAATCGATCAAGAGCCGTCAAGCGACGAACACGACATCATTGTGGTACTCGACAAACTCTCTTGCGGGTGGCATGGATATAGGAAGCTGAATCTTGCGGCCTTCATACCTATACAGCAGATCGTTTGCAGCGCTGTCGTGCTTGAGCTTGGACGAGACAACAATCTCAAGATTTTTGTTGAGCGTAATGAGACCCTTGTCGAAAGCACGGTCGTGCAAGGCATTGAGAAGCAGCCCGTTGCTCGCCGCCAAACGCTCGGTCTTGGGGTCACATGCAGACCACGGCTTAATATGGCTCGCCACGAGCAAAGAGGAAGTCGAAAGCCCTGTGAGACAGCATTTTCCCTCGTAGTTTCTGATAAGACTGTTACGGAAGTACTGCTGGTTGACGCGTTCCATACGGACGGCGGCGCGCTCTTTGCCTTCGGGATGCAAATCCACAAAGGCATAGCTAACAGCATCCGAAACCTCCTCGCCGCCCAATGTCCTCTCGAGCAAAGCAAGACCTTCTTCGATAAGCGCATCGCCTTTCTGGGAAAACTCCTCCCACATCTGAGCATCGAGCTTGCTTCCGTTTCTCATGCCCACCCTGCCCGACGCCACTCTGTTCGCGTCGTATGCAGAGATGTTCCATGCTTTGAGAGCCACAGCACTCGGGGTTCTGTCAATCGCGTTGGCAAGGCGTCTGATATCTGCACCGCTCTTGTCGATATCCTTGGCAGGCAAAAGGTAATAGAGAGCAAACGCCATAAGGGTTTCCTCCCTCGTCCAGTTTCTCCTCTGTGAGCTCATCAGATATCCCTCACTATCTGGTAGACGTAGCTGTTGTTCAGCCAAAAACTCTGTTTGGTCATCCACTGCCCGTCGGGGAGCTGGTCACCGTTTCGCTCGAGGTTACCGATGACCGTTCCATCTGTAAGCTTATAAGCTCGCTTGCTGGCATGCGGCCTTACATGCGCAACTGGATTCTCTGACGCTTTAGGCAGGTTGTTGGTTATCGTTACACAGCCATCTTTGCCCATCTCCTTAACGAGCTCGACACCGCATCTCGCGCGCTTGCGCGTTTTCTCCCAACAGTCCTTGAGAGGTCCCTCAATGTCAGCAACGGGCATGCTCCAGAACCGGGCACCCTTGAGGAGCATGCCATCCGAGCCCTTCTGGAAGACGACGAAGAAGAAGCGCGTCTGCTCGAAGTACTCGTGCAACGGCGCTTCCTCCCATTCTTCCTCCGCAAGGTCAGCAAAAGAGAACGGCGCGAGCGATAGACTCTCTTTCACCGAACCGTTTTCCTCGATACGCACTGTACGCACGCTGATGTTGGCCTTCTCAAACTCCTCGGCGTTGTCGCCTCCCAAACCGAGCATGCGATAGGTGAT
Source organism: uncultured Coriobacteriaceae bacterium (assembly GCA_964418305.1). Taxonomy (GTDB): domain Bacteria; phylum Actinomycetota; class Coriobacteriia; order Coriobacteriales; family QAMH01; genus W2P13-069. The sequence continues at coordinate 6,100 of CAYQLX010000085.1, forward strand.
TGACACCCACTGCGCCTTGTTGCCCGTGAAAGCGATGCCAAGCTTGGCGCATATCTCCCCGTCCGTTTTGCCAACGTAAGGGTCCAGCAGCGAAATCACGTACTCCTCAAACGTCCTGCCAGCCAATTGGGACGCGTCCTTCACGATGGACTCGCCGCCCTTGTTGCCAACGATGTAGTCGTTAAGAACACAGTTCATATAGCTGATTTTGTAACACCAAGCGCGACTCTTGGCCTTCTTGCCCGGCGCGTAAACAACCTGGTCCCTCAAACTCTTCGCGGCAGTTGATCCCTTAGTGCACGCTCCTAGGTAGCGCGTCAACGACTCGGAAAGCTCGTCCGCGCGGCCAGATGTCACATACTTTTGGATAATCTCGTAGTCCTCGCGCATAACCGCTAGATCCTCTTCTGGCGGTGTGAAGAGAGCGACATACGAAATCTTTTGATCGTACTTACTCACAGATTTGTCGCGACCATAGTAAACAAGGAGGATGTTCTTGCTCTTCTCCCACATATGCGACTCGGAGAAATCTGCCTCTATGGTGTCGTCGTAGGCAATCATCCCCAGTACGAGGCGCTCACCAGCTTTGATTGACTTGTCGGGCTTAGTGTCGTAGCACGTCGTCTTAAGCTCCACGCCTGCCTCTGGGAAGTCAGCGCGCGACTCACCGTTAGCACGATAGCCAAAATAGCGTTCCTCAATGAGATTGCCCAAGCCGCCCTTGAATGAGGCCTCGTCGTACGAAGCATCCTCAGGCAGCATTCCTTCCGGTGTGATGCCGAGGTCGATGACCTCACGGAAGGTATGACCCTCGAGCTTCTTGGCGTAACTCAGCAGGGACGCAGGGTCATCGACCTTGAGATAGCTGTACTCGGTGCGCGATAAAGGTTCCATAGGGTCCTCGCTGTTTGGCTCTGAGCGTGTCCATGCCAAAGGCAAAATGCCTTTTCAAGGATAACCTTTTAAGCGCAAAAGCAAAAAGGCGCCTATAAAGCGGCCTGGCTGCAAGACCTATGGTCACAAAGTGCGGGATAGGGTACGAGTGCGTGCCCGGTTGAGAGAGTTTGTG
>CAYQLX010000086.1:0-7162 GCA_964418305.1 uncultured Coriobacteriaceae bacterium
AACAGAGCGCGTTCGGGTGCAGCCGTAGTGCTCTGCGCTAGAATGGGCGGGTGCATTTTGCCTAGTTCATCTCACGTAAAGGAGATTCATATGAAAGCCGTTATCCCTGCAGCTGGTCTGGGCTCGCGCTTTTTGCCTGCGACTAAGGCGCAGCCTAAGGAGATGCTCCCCATCGTCGACAAGCCAACGATGCAATACATCGTCGAGGAAGCCCTTGCCGCAGGTGCCGATGAAGTCGTTATTGTCAACAGCCATGGCAAGCAGGCTATAGAAAACCACTTTAGCCCCAACCCCGAGCTCGTTGATGACCTGCGTCGTCGCGGCAAGGATAAATACGCCGATGCTGTGCAAGAGGCGGGCGACTTGCCGGTGAGCTTCGTCTATCAGGAGGAGGCGCTTGGTTTGGGTCATGCCGTCTTGCAGGCTGCCTCCAAGACCGGCGACGATATGTTCATGGTCATGCTCGGCGACGTCATCGTCCCGGACAACGACATCTGTACGGCCATGCAGACAATCAGCGCCGCGCACTCCAACGCCAGTGTCATTGCTGTGGTTCCCGTGCCCGACGATCAAGTGGATCGCTTTGGCATCGTCGGTTGCGTAGAGGAGCCCGACGGCGCGATGCGCATTAAGAAGATGGTGGAGAAGCCCGCGCTTAAGGATGCACCCAGCAACTTGGCTATCTTTGGTCGTTACCTCTTGAGTCCCAAGGTCATGGAGCTGCTCAAGACCACGCAGCCTGGTGCTGGCAACGAGATTCAGCTCACCGATGCGCTCGTCGAGCTGCTCCAGACAGAGAACGTCTACGCCTACGTGATTGACCCTGCCCAGGGCTTTGACTCGGGCACGATTGCCAACTGGCTCGAGACCAACGTTGCGCTTGCCATGCGCGATCCCAAGCTGGCGGCCTATCTCAAAGAGACCGTTGGTCATTACTTTGCCTAAAGTCGGCTACAATAGGTAGCCGCTCTACTGGACGGATGGCCGAGTGGTTTAAGGCAGCGGTCTTGAAAACCGCCGAGCGTTTGTAGCGTTCCTAGGGTTCGAATCCCTATCCGTCCGCCATACAACCTGCAAGCCCCGCGTCGCATGATGTGGGGCTTTTGTTTGCGGTCCTTTATCCTGTGTCTCTTCGTATAATGTCTGCCATGACTCCAGAACAAGACATCCATTACATGCACCTAGCCATAGAACAGGCACAGCAGGCGGCGGCCTTGGGGGAGGTTCCCATCGGTGCCGTGGTCGTCTACAACCCTGTCGATCCTGCTACGCGCAAACACGTGCTAGCCGAGCCGCAGCTTATCGCCGCAGCGTACAACCGCCGCGAGACAGATCAAGACCCGGCTGGTCATGCGGAGTTTTTGGCTCTCAAGGCAGCAAGTGACAAGCTGGGTCGTTGGCGCTTGAGCGGCTGCACGGTGTATGTGACCTTGGAGCCGTGCGTTATGTGCGCCGGCCTCATGCATCAGGCACGCATCGACCGTTGCGTCTATGGGGCAAGCGATAAAAAGGCCGGGGCGCTGGGCACTCTTTACAACATCCATGCCGATGAGCGGCTTAATCATCAGTTCGAGGTTACCGCCGGCGTCTTGGGCGAGGAATGTCAAGCGCAGCTTGCGGCGTTCTTCAAGGATCTGCGCGCAAAGCGCAAAGAACAAAGCCGCAAGGCCGATAAGCGCGAGGCTTTGGATGAGGCAAGGCAGATGGAGGGGCAGCATGGCGCAGGAGAGTAAGGCGTCGCGCCGCGCGCGCGTCATCGAGGTCTGTCGTCGTATGGACGGCATCTTTCCCGATGCAGAGTGTGCGCTGCATTTTAGGAATGCCTTCGAGTGCGTTATCTGCGTTGCTTTGAGTGCGCAGACCACCGATGCTAACGTCAACAAGGTAACGCCCGAGCTCTTCAGGCGCTGGCCCGATCCGCAGCATATGGCGCAGGCCGATGTGCATGAGGTGGAAGAGGTTATTCACAGCATCGGGTTCTTTCGCAACAAGGCACGCAACTGCATAGCCGCCGCCCAGATAATCATGGCCGATTTTGGCGGCGAGGTGCCCGATACCTATGAGGGTCTCCAAAAGCTCCCCGGCGTGGGCCGCAAGACGGCCAACATCGTCATGAACAACGTCTACGGCGTGGTGGAGGGCATTGCGGTTGACACGCACGTCAACCGCATCGCGCACAAGCTTGCGCTTATCGTGCCCAAGCGCGAGACCGACCCAAACAAGGTTGAGCAGCAACTGCTCGATCTCATTCCGCGCGAGCTGTGGGGACCGGTCAATCATCAATGGGTGCTCTTTGGGCGCGAGTACTGTGACGCCAAGAAGCCGCGCTGCGCAGATTGCCCGCTGCATGACATCTGCCCCAGCGCAGGAAAGTAGGGTAGCGCTATGGCCGGCATGAGAATTACCGTCGTAAGCGTGGGCAAGCTCAAAGAGCGCTTTTGGAAGGACGCTGTGGCAGAGTACGCCAAGCGCTTGGGCGGCTACTGCCAGCTCAAGCTTGTAGAGGTGCCCGACCGCGACCCCGCCAAATGCGGCGGCGATGCAAAGGCCATGGAGGCAGAAGGAGCAGACATCCTCAAGGCCGTGCCCGACAGCGCCCGTTGCATCCTATTGGCAATCGACGGCAAGCAGCGCAGCAGCGTCGAGTTCTCCAAGCACATCGATCAGTTGGCGCTTGACGGGGCAAGCGAGCTGGTGTTTGTCATCGGTGGTTCCACGGGCGTGGACGCGGCAGTGCGTAAGCGTGCCGACGAGACCTTTAGCTTTGGGCCTATAACCTTGCCGCATAACCTAGCGCGCGTTGTGCTTTTAGAGCAGCTCTACCGCGCCTTCAAGATTAGCCGCGGCGAGCCGTATCACAAGTAGCGCCACTACCTGCGCCGGCACTAGCGCTGCGTGCCCGGCTCATCCCATGTATTGAGAATAAAGAGAACCTCGTCGAGCTTTTGCGAGAGCGCTGCGGCTGCGCCGTCTGCGCTGTTTTGCTTGCTCGAGATGGCGAGTCGGAGGAAGTGCTCGTATGCGTCCGTCTTGGTGAGCGAATGATCGAGCGCATACGAGTCAACTGCCTCCACCACATCGCGCGGAAGCCTTAACGACACAGGTATTTTGAGCGTTGTCGCCTCCGCAGACATGGTCGGTCCAACCTCTAGTGAATCTATCGCATGGTGAGTGTATCACAATTGTGATACGTTAAGAAGGTAGGTAATGGTCACGCGCTGCATGCACGAAGCTGTTCAGGTTTGCCCGCAGTGCTGTCAAAGCAAAGACGAAGCGCACGTCATGGGGTATTATCTGGACAGTCTGTGACGTAAAAAGGGAGCTCATGCTCGCTAAACGTAGCCTGCTGGCAAGCGCGCAGCGATAAGCTGGACATGCGCCCACGCGCAATAAGACGAGAGGACTTGCACATGACCGTAGAGAGCACTGGCTTGACTTTTGACAGCCTGCAGCCGGATACCAAGATCAACGCAAGGATCTGGAAAGATGACAGCGTCGAGCCTATAGCCGTAGTCCAGCTTGTCCACGGCATGGCGGAGCATATAGACCGCTATGACGGCTTTGCGCGTAGTTTGGCATCGCGCGGCTTTGTCGTGTGCGGGCATGACCACATCGGTCATGGCGGTAGCGTGAGCAGCAAGGAACACTGGGGTCACATGCCCATGAAGGGCGGAAAGGACATCCTCATTGCCGACGTGGACATGCTCCGCAAGATGATGTCCGTGCGTTATCCCGGCCTACCTCACTTTATCTTTGGGCACTCTATGGGCAGCTTTGTCACGCGCTGCTATCTTGCGCGCCACGGGCAAGGGCTTGCCGGCGCCATCTGCAGCGGGACAGGCAATCAGCCCGCGATGCTAAGCGCCGCAGGCAATGCGTTGTGCCACATTATTGGCGTCTTTAAGGGTGCGACACATCGCAGCAAGTTGGTAGACGGCATGGCCGCAGGCGGCTTTAACGATGCGATTGAAAACCCCAGGACGGATGTGGATTGGCTGTCTCATAACAAGGAAAACGTGGATGCGTACCTGGCCGACGAGCGCTGTGGGTTCATGTTTAGCGTTGGCGCCTACGCCGCGCTGACGAGCATGACGCACGAGGCAGTGACCAAATCCTGTGTGGCGGCGTATCCCAAGGACCTGCCGCTGTTCTACATCGCCGGCGAGCAAGACCCCGTGGGTGAGTGTGGCAAGGGCGTGCGCGCCGCTGCCAAGCTTGCGCAAGACGCAGGCATGACAGACGTGAGCGTCAAGCTCTACCCCAACATGCGCCACGAGATCTTGAACGAAGACGACAAGGATTGCGTCATAGACGACGTGGCCTCATGGATGCAAGCGCGTCTCTAGCAGGCTGAGTCGCAGTAATGCCTTGCCCCTTGCGCGGAGCGTTGTGGCTGTGCTTTGGGCGCTTGGGCAGCGCGTAGCGATGCGCGTCCCAAACAACAGGCGGCATGCGGCGCTTAGCCTTTTTAGATGAGAGTCTTTGCGTCTTGTTAAGCTGGCTGCCGTAAACCTTGATTGCCATCGAGCCTCCCTTGTTTTGTGGAGGCGAGTATACCACGGTTTCGAACATCTGTTCTAAATTGGCTGGGTACTAAATCTCTCACCATCGGCAAGATGCGCTAAGCGCGTAAAAAGAAGGAGGCTGCCCCGGTAAAGGGCGCCTCCCTCAGACTTGCATCTATGTTGCGCGCAGCGTGACTGCTGCCGGCAGACTACTCGGTGAAGTAGCCCACACCGCCTTCGATGAGCGGCTGGAAGCTGTTGCCCGGCACGTTCTTGTACAGGCTGTTCGCAGCGCGCTCGGTGTGGCCCATCTTGCCCATGACGCGCCCGTCGGGGCTCGTGATACCCTCGATAGCCCACATCGCGCCGTTGGGGTTGACGTCTAGGTCCATGCTGGGAATGCCGTTTTCATCGACATACTGCGTCGCAATCTGACCAGCGTCTTTGAGCTGCGCCAGCAGGCCATCGCTTGCCACAAAGCGGCCCTCTCCATGAGAGATAGCCATGTTGTGAATGTCGCCCACTTCGCAGCGGCTCAGCCAAGGGCTCAGGTTGGAGGCAACGCGCGTGCGCACCAAGCGGCTCTGGTGGCGTCCAATTTTGTTGAAGGTGAGCGTGGGGCACTCGCTGGTCATGTCGATGATATCGCCGTAAGGCACCAGACCCAGCTTGATGAGCGCCTGGAAGCCGTTGCAGATGCCCAGCATCAGGCCGTCACGGTTATTGAGCAGGTTGCGCACTGCCTCTGTCACAGCCGGGTTGCGGAAGAACGCCGTGATGAACTTGGCCGAGCCATCGGGCTCGTCGCCGCCGGAGAACCCGCCGGGAATCATGACGATCTGGCTGTTGTCTATGGCCTTAGCCAGCGCCTCGACCGACTCGGCAACGGCGGCAGGCGTTAGGTTGTTGATGACGAGCGTTTGCGCCTTGGCACCTGCACGCCTGAAGGCACGCGCCACGTCGAACTCGCAGTTGTTGCCCGGGAACACGGGGATGATCACGCGCGGCTGCGGCAAAGTCGTGGAGAAGGTGAGCGGTGTGTGGGTGTCATCGCTTATGGCCTCTACAGCGCTGCCGGCTGCGCGGTAGGGGAACACCGGCTCCATCTTTGCCTCCCAGGCCTCTTGCAGGCTGGCGAGGTCGATGGTCTCACCGCAGGCCTCGAGCACGTAGGCGGCCGTCGTGGTGCCGATGCGCTCGACCTGCACGTTGGGGCCGGCGTCGATTTCCATGTCCTGTGCGAGCTCGACCACAAAGCAGCCGTAAGCAGGGGCAAAGAGCTCGTCTGCGCATGTGATGCCGTCCAAGTGCGCGCCGATGCCGTTGCCCACGCACATCTTAAAGATTGCCTCTGCGTCACAGCCGTAGCCGCATGCGCTCACAGACAGTGCGTCGCCGCTGCCGATGAGTTCTTCTATCAGCGCCAATGCGTCGTTAAGGCCGGCGGCAGTAGGAACGATGCCCTGCGCGGGGTAGGCGGGTTGGATGCACAAGATGGGGGAGCCCGCCTTCTTGAATTCTGGCGATGTGACGCGGTCAACGCTGCCCACAGCCGTGGCAAAGCTCACGAGCGTGGGCGGCACGTCCAAATCCTCGAAGGAACCGGACATAGAGTCTTTGCCGCCGATGGAACCCACACCTAAGTCGATCTGCGCCATGAGCGCACCCAGCAGCGAGGCGGTGGGCTGGCCCCATTTGTCTGCGCTGCGCAGCTTGCCAAAGTATTCTTGGAAGGTGAGGTAGGTGTCTTGCATCTTGAAGCCGGCTGCCACCAAGCGGCTCACCGACTCAACAACGGCCAGGTAGGCACCGTCGTATTGATCTGCCGCAGAAAGATAGGGGTTGAAGCCCCAGGCCATGCCGGAACATGTGGTGGTCTCTCCGTCTACCGGCATTTTGGCCACCATCGCCATGGAAGGTGTGAGCTGCTTTTTGCCGCCAAAGGGCATGAGCACCGTGGCTGCGCCGATGGTCGAGTCAAAGCGCTCGGACAGGCCCTTGTTGGAGGCGACGTTCATATCCGTCACCAAACTCGTCATGCGCGCGTTAAGGGTGCTGCCCTCCCAAGGCGTGCTGTAAGATGCACCCTCACACACGTGGACCTTGGCGCTCTTGGGTGCGCCGTTGGAATCCAAAAACTCGCGCGACACGTCTACGATTTTTGCGCCGTCCCACTCCATGACCAAACGGGGTTCGGCTGTCACCGTGGCGATGACGGTGGCCTCGAGGTTTTCCTCGCGAGCATAACCCATGAACTCGTCGACGTCTTTAGCGTCAACGGCGCAGGCCATGCGCTCTTGAGACTCTGCGATGGCAAGCTCGGTGCCGTCGAGACCTTCGTATTTCTTGGGGACGCTATCGAGGTTGATGCGTAGGCCGTCTGCGATTTCTCCTGTAGCAACAGAGACGCCGCCAGCGCCAAAGTCGTTGCAGCGCTTGATGAGCTTGCAGGCTTCGCCGCGGCGGAAGAGACGCTGGAGTTTGCGCTCGACAGGCGCGTTGCCCTTTTGGACCTCGGCGCCGCAGGTCTCGATGGAAGACGCGGTGTGTGCCTTGGATGAGCCGGTCGCTCCGCCGATGCCGTCGCGTCCGGTGCGTCCGCCCAGCAAAATGATTGCGTCGCCTGGCGCAGGGGTCTCGCGGCGCACGTGCCACGC